>JAFVZD010000028.1 GCA_017508345.1 Clostridia bacterium
AGCTAGCTTGGAAGGCTAGAGCTCTACCATTGAGCTACACCCGCATATAGATACTTCGCCAATATACCTATGTAGTTTAGCACAATTAAATACTCATGTCAAGGGAAAAATTTATTTTTTTAAAAAATTTTTAATTTTTTGTAAATCCATTTGTGCTTTTTATATACCTTTATTGATTGACAAAAACGCATTTTGTATGCTAAAATACACACAAGTGAAATAATTGGGAGGTCAAGAGGGGGATAATTCCCCACAACACTAATGAGGATAGTATCGCACTCACCAATAATTCATTTGACAAAGCCCAATTTTTTATGTTATTATTTTAATATTTAAGACTTTTTTGCAAATCATACTTTATGGAGGTAGTGTATGGCAGTAGAAAGTGACGAACAATTAATCAAGCAATCACATTCACGCAATGTGTTTCGCTCTATCATCAACGCAATGCAATATTTTGCAGCAAATCCAAAAGGCGAGGTAGGATTTTGGGGACAACCTATTGATCTATACAAAAAATCTAGGGAAATTCGCCAAAAACAAAAAATAGACAAAAACTATACCCCGGTAGAGTATGTGAATAAACACGGCAAACCTATCAAGTTTGAAAAATACAAGTACATTTGTGAGCGAGAAATTCTGCACAAAATGGAAAAAAATCCCGAAATAGTCACCATGATGCACGAGGGCAAGACCGTGGCGGACTTTGCTATGGATGCTGATATGAATGAGGTTTTTTGTGAATCCATATCCAACCCAAAGGTTCCTGAACTCATCAAGACTACTGGTACCAATGTGTTTATGCGCGCTATTATCAATGACAAGCCCAATTATTACTCCAAACTCCTCAAATTTCCATCATTAATCACAGACCAAGATGTTTTCGGTAGGTCTGCACTTAGTCTAGCTATTCAAAATGTATTGGAAGACGACTTTATCAAACAAATCGTTACCGCTGACCCTCGTCTACTCACCCTTATTTACCAAAAAGAAAACCCCGCAATGCTTATGCTAGGCGTCACCAAACATATCAATTCTGGTATAGTATTCAAGGACCCTGCCCGAGATAAAAAATTTGTATCCAAGAACCTAGATTTTATTATGCGTTCTACACTCAATAACCCTACTGCATGTACCCAAGTAAACGAAAAAGGCAAAAATATAGCAGAACTGTTATTGCAAAATGGTTATACGCAATATGCTTCCTTGATTGCTTCCAACCCCAATCTGTTGTCTGCACGAAACAATCAAGGCTCCACCATTGTTCAGGACATCAAAAATCATAATGCCAAATTGGGTAGAGTAGCAGAGGACACCTTCAATAGGAATTAATTCAGGACTAATACTCCTGTTTTTTTATACCAAAAATGTTAGTTGTGTTTTGATAATTTTACATTTTATTACTATATTACAAGCAAAAACCATAAAAAAACTGCATTTTTAATAGTTTTTTTGTATTTTTACTCTTGCCTGTTATTTTGCTTTGTGATATAATAAAAATTATTTTATTTTGAGAAAAGTAGAGGGAAAAATTTTATGATTAATCAAAAATTGAGGAACATTGCTATCATTGCCCATGTAGACCACGGCAAGACTAGTCTAGTGAACGAACTACTCAAGCAAGGTAATGTTTTTCACGAAAATCAAACAGTAGGCGACCGCGTGATGGATAATAACGACATCGAACGCGAGCGTGGTATTACCATTCTTTCCAAGAATGCTAGTTGTATGTACAACGGTGTCAAGATTAATGTGGTAGATACCCCGGGACACGCAGATTTTGGTGGCGAAGTAGAGCGTATACTCAAGATGGTGGATGGTGTTTTGTTGGTAGTAGATGCTTACGAGGGACCTATGCCACAGACACGATTTGTGCTCCAAAAAGCACTCCAACTCAACCTACATGTAATAGTAGTAGTAAATAAGATTGACAGGCCAGACGCTAGACTTGCCGAAGTTAGAGATGAGGTATTAGAGCTATTTATGGACCTAGATGCCAACGATGAACAATTGGATTCTCCATTCGTATTCTGCTCTGCTAGGAATGGTACTAGTACACTCACAATGGGAGAGCGTGGTACCAATATGCAACCGCTATTTGATACCATTCTACAGCACATCCCAGCACCAGAGGGCGATGAGAATGCTCCATTCCAAATGCTAATCAGTAGTGCAGAGCACAATGAATATGTGGGTAGACTAGCCATAGGTAAGGTTAGCCGTGGACAGTGCAGAGTGAATGATAGTATCGTAGTATGTAATTACCACGAATCCAAGAATATTCGCGGTAAAATCGTGCAATTATTCGGCTACAACGGACTCAATCGTACTCCTATAGAATGCGGCACCATTGGTGATATCGTATGCGTGGCAGGAGTAGAGGAGAGTGTAATAGGTGACACATTGTGTGACCCAAATGCAGTGGAGCCAATCGAATTTGTCAAGATTGACTAGCCTAGTGTAGAGATGACATTTTTGGTAAATAACAGTCCTATGGCAGGTAAAGAAGGTAAATTTGTAACCAGTCGCCACTTGCGTGATAGACTATACCGCGAGGCTGTAAAGGATTTGTCCCTCGAGGTAAACGACACAGATAGTGCAGACGCATTCAGGGTTAGTGGTCGCGGAGAAATGCACCTCTCCATTCTAATCGAAAATATGCGTAGAGATGGCTACGAATTTCAGGTCAGCAAACCTCGTGTGCTATTCCGTGAGATAAATGGCAAACGCTGTGAGCCAATTGACAAATTGGTACTAGATGTGCCAGAGGATAGTATGGGCGTGGTAATGGGTAAAATGGGTATCCGCAAAGCCGAATTAATACAAATGACACCACACAACTCTCGTGTAAAAATGGAGTTTTATATCCCTACACGCGGTTTGTTCGGTTTCAAGTCCGAGTTTCTTACCGACACCCGTGGCGAAGGAGTAATGTCCAGCATTTTTCACGAATATCAACCTTACAAAGGCGAGATAAATGCACGCGTTTTTGGTTCTCTAATCGCTCACGAGGCAGGCGAGGCAACCACTTATGGGCTATTCAATAGCCAAGAGCGAGGTGATTTATTCATCTCTCCTAATACCGTGGTATATGGTGGTATGGTAGTAGGTCAAAACCCAAAAGGTACTGACCTAGTAGTTAATGTTTGTAAGAAAAAACACCTGTCCAACTGTCGTAGTTGTAGCAGTGATGACGCATTGAGGTTAGTTCCACCTAGGAATATGAGCCTAGAGGACTGTATCGAATTCCTTAATGACGATGAATACCTCGAGGTTACACCAAAGAGTATTCGTATCCGCAAAATTATTTTGGATCACAATATGCGTGCCAAAATGCGTGGCAAATCAGATGAAATTTGCTAAAAACCAAAACTTTTGATTTATAATTCAATCACAACAAAACGCACCTTGTAACTTATTTACAAAGTGCGTTTTTTATTCAAAATAATATAAAATTTACAAAAAAATCAGCAAAATCTCACAAAAAACATCATTTTTTTAACTTTTACGCAGTCTTTACCTCATTGTTTTGTACTTTGGTAAATTCTATTTTTTGCTGCTCATCCATACTCTTTATAGAGAATAATCCAAAAACCATACTCAAAATTGCACAAATTATTCCAAAGACAAATATCGTAGTGAAGCTTGGGAATACAAAGTATAATACAATCATTACTAGCCTCAACGGACTAAATAACGCATTTACCTTGTGTATAGCACTCTCAGAGCAATTATCTTGCTTGATTCGAGTCAGTAATTCTCCACTAATACAAATGTAACACAATAAGTATGCTAGACTACAACAAGTACTAACTATCATAAGAGTTACATTGGTATTAGGCAAGAGCAGTACCACCAGCATACACAATACATATGTCACTCCGTATATGATGATGCCCAAGCTGTGTTTGTTTTTGAGTCTCAAATATCTGCCCAACCAGTCCACCCCAATATCCGCTAGATACATCAATCCAAATGTAATTCCCACAAGCTCAATAGATGCACCAATCTCATACATATATACTGGTAAAATCATTGAATATATCGCATTACCTACGCCAAAAAATCCAATAAACATCAGTGTAGTTATATAATATTTTGTCTTAGGCATCTTTTGTTGTTTGGGAGTAGAGATTTTTATAACACGCATATCCTTTTGTGCCAAAATCAGTGGAATAATACTACATGTATACATCATTATTGCCAAAATACATGTTAATACTAGCGAATTATCCAATGCAGAACCCAGTATAAATGCAGATAATATAGCAAATACAAAGTGTCCCAAATTGCAATATGCATCAAATTTAGCCAAATTTATCTTGGTATGTGCGCGTATCTGCAAATTATCCGTAGTTACATAATACAAACCATGTACCAATCCACTCAGTACTCCTAGCAAAATACACAATCCAAAAGTGAATGGTAATACTGATATTAGAATAGGCGAGAGTAGTAGCGGTATCATATGTACAAAAAGTGTAATTATTGGATATTTGTAACAAAACTTGTGTAGTATACTAATGATTACTATGGATGTAGCATAATGAATGAATACATACCACATCACACAATTCAAATCGCCTATGTACATCATAATTAATACAGGTACAAATATACTAATTATACTACCGCCTATTCCATTAAAGAAACTATGTAAATTTACTGCTTTTGATGGACTCATATTTTCTCCTTATTTTTAAATAAACTTGTTGATTTTACAACAACTACTTTGCATTTTTACACAAAAAAAATCACATATTTTTCACTTTTTCAAGCAATTTTTTATTGATTTCACTGATTTTTGTTATCTGTATAGCATTGCAATTCAATTCTCGTGCGGGTAAAATATCCCTACTATAATTGTCACCAATTACGCACATTTCCTCAGGTTTGATTTTGCTATCCTTAATAATTTGCTCAAAAACTATTTTTTTATTATTCTCACATTGGCTTTGGTCATTACCTAGTATTTTCTTGAAATTACTTAGGTCAAATCCGTATTTAGTAGAGTAGTATTGGATAAAACTTGCGGGGGAGAATGACACTATGTATAGTGTAAAATTTTCACTAAATTCCTTAATTATCTCATTTTTTGCAAACTTTACTCCCTTGGCCTCCGCATACAAATCGTCCCTGAGTTTTACCCAAGCCTCGTCCTTGCCTGTTTCTCTAATTAGAGCCTCCGCTATTGCGTTGCCATTGCATGCATTAATCAAGTTGTATTTGTCTATAAAATCTCGTACCTGCTCTTCGCTATATCCTACTAGGCATTTTCTGATAGCACTATCACAAAATTCCGCCCATTTGTACCACACATCCGTGTTATACAATGTGTCATCAAAATCAAAAACTACTACCTTTATCATTTGCGTTACTCCTATTGTACTCATTTTATCCCAAATTGTGTACCATTGTCAAACAAAAAGCTACATTATTTTGTTGCTTTTTATCTTTTATCAACATTTGACATATTTGTGTTAACCTATTATAATAAGATAGAAATTTATATTAATAGGGAAAACTATGCGTAAAAATGTAGATTTACACACAACTTTGCTAATTTATGTTATTAATGGTCAAGTTTTACTTGGTTTCAAGAATCGTGGTTTTGGTGCTGGCACTTACAATGGTTTTGGTGGTAAAGTACTACCCAACGAGGATATAATATCCGCAACCATTCGTGAGTCCGTGGAGGAGGCGGGTATTACACCCGTGGATATGATACCTTGTGGAATTGTTAATTACAACGAGATAATGCACGGCATACGCCAGAATATTCAAATGCACATATTTTTGGCTCACTCATACAATGGTACTATCACACCTAGTCAGGAGATGACACCAGAGTTTTTTGATATCCACAATTTACCCTCAAATCTGCTCCCTGACACCGCTATTTGGTTGCCACTTATCCTATCCGGATATTACATAAGAGCCGACTTTAAATTAAATGATGATATGACTATTCAATCATATCAACTAACCAAAAAGATGTTGTAAAATCAACATCTAATTCGTGTTTTTATATCAAAATTCACACAATTTTGCGTTTTTTCATCCTTTTTATGCCAAAATTACTACAAAATCAATACTTTTATATGATTGCTTATTTTTGGTCTGCGAGTCAAATTCTACAATATTTTGCTAACTCAGATAATATACAAAATGTCTAAAAAATCTATGTGAATTTATTTGACAAATGTTTAATATCGTGGTATTATGATTTGACAAATGTTTAATTAATTACGGAGGAATTATTAATATGCCAACAGACAGATTTAATAGACTAAAGAAACAAAAGCGTGAGAGTATTATCAAGGCCGCTAGCAGAGTATTCGCTCTCTACGATTACCACAGTATCAATATTAGCGAGATTGCAGACGAGGCTGGCATCAGCCGTGGTAGTTTTTATCTGTATTTCAAGGACAAGGATGATTGCTTTAATGCCGTGATTGAGTCACACAAGGACCGTATAGGCAAGGAGTTTAATAAGATTACATCCAGCTCAAATACCGTTACCCAAGTGATTATGTCTACATTTGATTACATATCCCACTTTTCCAAGTTTGAGAGGACACTATTCAATAAGGTGACTAGCCACGCCAATCTCAATGACAACGATGTAGTCTACCAT
>JAFVZD010000029.1 GCA_017508345.1 Clostridia bacterium
CTTCATCTCGGCGGTGTTGAGATCGGTCATCTTCTCACTGATGTCGATAAGAGCAAGAAGGGGCGAGCCGCCGCGGGATTCTGCAATACGGTTAAGGCACGCCAAGCGTTACTTAGGTAGGACTAGTATGAGTTTTAATGACCTTATCCAAGAGGGTAACTTAGGTCTAATGAAGGCAGTAGAGCGTTTTGACTACCGCAGAGGTTTCCACTTCAGTACATATGGTACATGGTGGATCAAGCAGTCCATTTCTAGAGCAATGGCAGATCAGGCGCGTACCATCCGTATCCCTGTACATATGGTAGAGACTATCAACAAACTCAACCGTGTCACTCGCCAGTTGTGGCAGGTATTAGGTAGAGAGCCTAGAGATAGCGAGATTGCCGAAAAAATGGGTATCAGTGAGGACAAAATATGTGAGATTAGACGCATATCGCTCGAGCCTACCAGCCTAGAGACACCAACAGGTGAGGAGGGCGATAGCCAATTTTATGACTTTGTAGAGGACGAGAGTGCCAAGTCTCCTGCCGATGCTGTGGTACAGACTATTCTCAAAGAACAATTGTTGGCTGTGATTGATACACTCACTCCGCGTGAGCAAAAGGTAATCCGCTTGCGTTATGGTCTAGATGATGCACACCCTCGTACACTAGAGGAGGTAGGTAAAGAATTTAATGTTACCCGTGAGCGTATTCGTCAGATTGAGGCTAAGGCTCTCAAAAAATTGCGTAACCCTAGCCGTAGCAAAAAGTTGAGGGATTTTATAGATGATTAAGAATAGTCCTAGATTGCAAAATATTGCCAAACTATTAAATTTTAGTGATGTCACCGTGGATGTCGGTTGTGACCATGGCTTCGTTACACTACATATCTTGCAAAATAACATTGCAAAACATGTAGTGGCTACCGACATCAGTGCCAAATGCCTAGACAAGACTCGTGCATTGGTAACAGAGGCGGGGCTGTCCCACCGTGCTACATTCATAGCCACCGATGGCTTGATTGATGTAGACAAACCCAATATTGACCAGATAGTGATAGCGGGTATGGGTGGTAGCACTATTATGCATATATTACAGCATATGCACAAGTCTTGCAAGTCTGCTAGACTGATTTTGCAACCTATGAATAATATCATGAACCTCAGACTATTTTTGAGTAAAATGGGATATGCTTTTGAGCATGATATGATAGTGGCAGAGGATGCGAGATATTATCACATTATGGTAGTGTATCCGGGAAAGTCCACACTAGACGAAACACAATTGCATTGCGGTGCCGTGCCTAGTGATTATACTAGCCCAGATTATATATCTTGGTGCCAACACACTATTGCCAAATTGCAGGATATCCTACAATCTTTACCAAGTGCCAACCCACGCAGACTCAAATTTATGCGAGGAGTACACTTGCTCAGCAGTATTATAAAAGGAGATTAATTATGTTAGACAATATATTAGAATATCAAAAGAAAGATGCTCAATTAGTAGCACTCCAAAAGCAACTATCCGAGAGCCCTGCCAAAAAGGTTGTAAATCAAATGGTAGAGTATGTACGCAACGCACAACAAAAGTTAGTGCAAATAGAGAAGCGTGCTAGTGAACTATTGGTAGAATTTGAGGAATTAAAAAATCAATTAGAAAAACACACAAAGACCGTGGATAGTTTGACCAAACTTCGCCTAGATAATATGGACGAAAAAGAACTAAAAAATTGTGAGAACGATACCGTGGACATCAATGCCCAAATACTCAATATCGAGAAGAGTATATCTACATTAGGCAAGCGTATCTCTACCATTCTTACCGAATTTGAGGATACCAAGCGTCAGGGTAACAACGCAAAGAAAAAATACGAGCAAGGTCTCAAATCTTACAACGAGCTAGCCGGCAAACAAGAGCCTGTTATCCGTAAATTGCAAAATGACCTAGCCAACTTAGAGAAGACTGTGGACCCAAAGATGCTGGCAAAATACAAGGAACTCCGTGGCGACAAAAAATTCCCAATATTTGTACCACTTATGAGTAATTCTTGTGGCGGTTGTTCTATGGAATTACCTAGCTCCAAATTGGACAAAATCAAGGCTACCGGTATGCTAGAGTGTGAGAACTGTCATCGTATCATTTTTGTCAAAGATTAATATTTAAACCCAAAAATAGAGTTCGCTCTATTTTTTTTGTTTTATCCTCGCGTTGTCTGCTTTTTTATTCTAAATTACTCTAGTAATGAATACACTAAATTATGGCGAAAATATTGACATTCAAAAACAACCTACAATACTACCTCCACCTGTATGACTCCCGTATGCTAGACGGGGATTTGTTGGGTGCTATTGATGCTTGTCGCAGTGCTTTTAGCCACGCCAAGACTAGGATACAGCGTGATTCCATTAGTTTACTTTTGGGGCAAGTTTACTACAATATGGGGCTGTATACACTATCCTGTGATTATTACTTTCGTGCAGTCAGTGTCCCAGCCTCGCGTGCCAGTGCCTACCTAGGTATTGCACGCAATCTAATAATGTTAGATCGCCTAACACTAGCGGTGGAGTACCTAGACAATGTACTAGAATGGGATTATATGGACCTCTATACCCAAGATGTATTGGATCTAAATAACTCAATCAAATCCCGCCTCCAAGAATATCAATCGCTATCCGGTATGGACAAAATCAAGAATAACATCCACAAATTATTCAAGTTACATCAACATACCGAATTAGATACCTACCTTACTGAGTTATCTACACTATATACCAGCGACTGTGAATTCCAAATACTCAGTGCAAAAAACAAAATTTATCTCCAAGACTATTCATCTGCCCGAATTATACTCTTTGAATTGTTAGAGCATACACCCAATTACCCACCCGCACTAGTCTTGCTAGCTAGATTGTGTATAATACTCCAAGACAACAATTCTGCCCGTGAATACCTACACAAACTTTCCCTCATACCCGACCTAGATACTGCTACTATCTTGTCTATAGGTGGATTGCATTTTGAATTATCCAACTTTGAGGCCAGCATACAGTGTTTCCAACAAATCCTTGCCTCCAATCCATATAGACCCAAGTTATTGCTATTCACAGCCATTTGCTATTATAATCTGCGTGATTACAAAAATGCCTTGTATTATATTGGTCAAGCACGCTGGATAGATTTTGAAAATCCCACACTCAAACAATTTTACCGAATATTCAATTCCGCTGAATATAGTGATACAATATCACTCAATTCACAGTTGCCACCAGACATCGCTACATCAATATTGGATGCTATATGCAATATTACACAATCACAGAGATTTGCAGAATACTTTTATGATAGCACAGACAATCGCGATGACATAGAGTGGTGCCTCTCCCTAGATTCATCATCTATCACAAATGACCTAAGTATGCATATTACTCGTCTAAAAAACAAAAAAGCCACCGCCATGGTAAACAAAATTTTACTCTCCTCGCATTACTCCAATTTTAGTAAATTCTGTATTACAAAGCACTCTTTTTGCTCAGGTAATTACAAATATTTAGATTTGGCTACCCATTATACTTTCCGTAGTTTCCGCACCCGTATCCCTACCAAATACAAGCGTAACACTCATCTTTTTCATGCCATCGCTAATGCCCGTGCCTATATAGAGTGCTACGCACACAAGGTAGATATCAGTACCGAGTTGCACTATATCAGCAACCTTGTACTAGATAACCCCAAGATTAATGCAGACGAATACACCTTGACTTGCTCTTTTTTTTACCAATACCACACTATTCTAATGGATGTCTGTAGATATTTTGATGTACCCGTGCATTCTGTACAAGCCACACTCAATGAGTTGGGTGTGCGTTAATACTTATTGAGGTGATGTTATTAAATTTTTTGATGTTGTTTTGGTCGGCGGTATGATTTTTGGCTCTATTGCAGGTGCGGGCTTTGCCTCAGGCAAAGAGATTTGGTTCTATTTTGCTGGCTATGGCTGGATATGTTATCCACTGATAATCCTTACCGGAGTAATATTCTTTTTGCTATCCTTCTTGTGCTTGCAGTTTGGCAAAAAATTCGGTATCGCGACCGTTCAAAATATGAATAATACTTTATTTGGCAAGTTCGCAATAGTAGCAGAGATAATCTTTGTATTCGCTAATATTATCCTCTTAGGCTCTATGCTGGCAGGGGCAGATAGTTTATTCAATATCTCCAATATTACTACATTTAGAATAGGTGGAGTACTTACCGCAATACTTGCTATATTAGTAGTATGGTTGGGCTTCACCCAACTAGTCAAAATCAATTGTGTAATAGTACCCGCTATGCTAATAGTGGTACTCACCACATTCTTTTATTGCACATCCTCTATACCCAATATCACTAGACCCGTAGTGACTACACCGGGCAACTTTTGGCTAAGCCTACTCAGTTCTCTGAGTTTTGTGTCTAGCAACCTATACTTCTCAGGTTTTGTATTCGCACGATTGGGTGCCAATCATTCTACCCGCTGCAACCTAATAGGCAGTATTGTAGGTAGTTGCTTTATGGTAATCTGTATATTGGGTATGGTCACCACAATTTATGCTAATCCCTATGCCAGTATGAGCGATATGCCTATTATCACTATTGCCAATAATATGTCGCCCGCTTTTGGTGTGATTACTCAAATAGTAGTTTGGCTGAGTGTATTCACTACCGCTACGACACTTTTGTACACTATTTGTAATTGGTTTTATACTTATTTTGGTAGACACCGAATAATAGCAATACTAATTAGCATTATTTCTCTCGCACTATCCGGTATGGGCTTTAGTAATATCATCAATTACTTTTATCCCGTGCTGGGTGTGATTGGTGCGGTCTTTGTGATAGTTATGTGTATATCAATGCGTCCCGCTCATGTACACCAATTCCTTCCCGAGGTGAATAACAATGTCCCAAAATTCTCCAATATTCACAACAGATGACTCTTGTGAGATTGGTTCCAATTGTACTATATCTACGCCCAATCACATTATAGATAATTGTATTATCTCAGATAATGTCAAACTCCTACCATACAATTATATATCCAATAGCAGTATTGGTGCATCTAGTCAGGTTGCGTCTAGCGTAATACAAAAGAGTAGTATTGGTAGTTTGTGTAATATTGGTCCCTTTGCCCATATTCACAAGAATAGTACAATAATGGATAATTGCAAGATTGGTAATTTTTGCGAAATCAAGAATAGCACTATTGGTAAACATACCAAAATTGCCCATCACACATATGTAGGGGATAGTGTAATAGGCGAGTATTGTAATATTGGTTGCGGCGTGGTATTCGCTAATTATAATGGTATCTCCAAAAATACCATTACCATTGGAGACAATGTTTTTGTAGGCTCCAATAGTGTACTCATTGCACCACTAAACATTGCTAGCAATACTTATATTTGTGCCAATTCCACTGTGACACAAGATAGTATGCCATATGATTTTGTGATAGGTAGAGTGGATGCTATACACAAGCCTAATCGTGCCCAAAATAGATACCTACCAAAAAAAGATTAGATGTCATACCTCATATCTCGCAATATCTCGCGAACCTCCTTTTCGCCCTCAGCAAAATATTTGGCCTCATCCGGGGATAGGGTAGCGAGCAGGGTGAATAATTCCCCCACATGCACGCGTTCCTCATCTCTTATATCAGTCCATACCGCTTTGGCCATTTTGTCATCCGTACTCCTGATGTGCCTGTCATAATGTATTATTGCATCCAGTTCTCCCATAATATCCTTTCTAATAGCGTCTAGCAATTCGCTTTTGTCCATCATATTGTTGATTTTACATTCATTATTTGATTGCATATAAGAATATCTCCTTTTTACTAATTCATATATGCTATGCGTTTTTTATATGTGAATTTTGAATTTTTTTGTGTTATTTATTTGACAAAATATAAAAAAAATTATATATAATATATGGTTGTGAAGTTTGACAAAATTTGGTTTTTGTCAACCACCGCTATTATTTTACGAAAAGGAGGAGTGATTATGTCATCAGGTTTAGGTTCTACTATGGCAAAATTAGTGGATGGTGTTACCAAGATTTGTGCCTTTGCACTACTTTTTGCTTATATATTCTTTGCCCTTAATGCAAATTTCCACTTTTTGGATAATTCCGCTGTTAACGACATTATTACATATATAATGTACTATGGTCCACTCATTATCGTTGGCCTAGTGTGTGTAGAGTTTGCTATCAGCAAAAACTTGCTAATCCAGATAGTTATCTATGCTTTGATTGCTGTAATGATAATATTCCAATTCTTCCCTGACACTTGGGTGTCCATTATGGGGAATTTTTCTGGCGGCGCGTAATTTAGATTAAATGGCTACTAGCCATTTTTTCTTTTGTCCAAATAAGTATGAACAAACCCCACATTGTTGTGAAATTTGTTTGCTTATTTGCTTGACACTTTTGCGTTAAATTGCTATATTACTAGTAATAGATGTTTTAGGAGGAGTAGTAATTTGAGCGTATTCTTTTGTGATAGTAACTGTGAATTGTGGCACACCACAGCAGATGAATTGGGCATCCGTTCTATCAGTATGCCATACGCATTTGATGACCAAGAGTATGACTATGATTTAGGTAAAACACATGACTTTGTCGAGTTTTATTCTAGATTGCGCCGTGGCGAAATGCCTACTACCATGGCACTCAATCCACAAATTTACATAGATATCTTTGAGCCTGTATTCGCTAGCGGAGAGGATATCATCTATGTCGGTTTTAGTAGTGCTATGAGCGGTACATTCCAATTTATGCGTCAGGCTGTAGACGAATTACTCACCAAATACCCCGAGCGTAAGTTTAGTTATGCCGACACTCTCAATATCAGTGTTGGTGCAGGTTTTGTAGTATTAGAGGCTGCCAAATTACATAATGCTGGTGCCAGCGATGAGGAGGTAGTGGCTTTTGTCAATTCATTTAGAGATGAGGTAGGTATATACTTTACTGCATACGACCTAATGCACCTCAAACGCGGTGGTAGAATATCTGCTACCAGTGCAATATTCGGTACCGCATTGGGTATCAAGCCTGTACTCACCGTGAGTGCAGATGGTAGAGTGAGTGCTATAGACAAGGTAATTGGTCGCAAAAAGGCTATTCAATCTCTATTCCAACACTTGCAGAATGAGGGTAGTGACTTGGATAAATATCCTA
>JAFVZD010000030.1 GCA_017508345.1 Clostridia bacterium
GCTTGGCACTGATACCGCTAATATTCATCAAATGCTGCTCAGTCAGGTGTGCACATTTGTTTGGGGTATTGTACCATACTAGATTAACTTTGCCCACGCGAAACAAACTGCTAGCCATCACTACTATTAGCACCAATACTAGTAGTACTGCCAAAATAGTGGTTAGGGCTCTATTCTTGGTCATATTATCTTACCTCACTCTACTCTAATTATATCTGCACCCAGAGATCGCAATGCCCCCTCAATATTGTGATAACCACGCTCTATGTGATGAATATCGTGTATGGTGGTATAGCCTGCTGCCACTAGCCCTGCGAGCACTAGAGACGCTCCGCCACGGAGGTCGGTAGCATACACGCTAGCACCGGACAAGTGTGGTACACCACAAACACATGCTACCCTGTCCTTGACTACGATATTCGCCCCCATCTTGATGAGTTCGGGAACAAGCTTGTATCTGGACTCAAATAAATTTTCTCTAATAATAGTATAACCAGAGCATATGGTGGACATAGTCAGCATTTGGGATTGAAGGTCAGTAGGGAATCCCGGGTAAGGCTGGGTATTGATTATATCGAATGAAACAAGGGGTGAATCAGCCTTCAGTATAATTTTATCACTTTTTGATACAATTTTGCAACTACTTTTGCGTAGTTTTTGTAATAAAGATTGCAAATTTTTTGGATTACAGCCCTGAATGCACACTTCTCCGCCCGTCATAGCCCCTGCTATGAGGTATGTACCCGCTATAATTCTATCCGGAATGGGTGTATATTGTATGCCATGGAGTGTGTTTACACTATGTATGGTAATGGTATCTTTGCCCGCACCTGTTATCTTTGCACCCATACTATTTAGGAAATTAATCAGGTCACTTACCTCGGGTTCGCGTGCAACATTATGTAGAATAGTTCGTCTGGGTTTGCCTAATACACTTGCCATTATTAGATTCTCTGTAGCACCCACACTAGGGTAATCTAGGTATACTTCGCCTCCGTGGATATGGCTAGCATCGCACTGGATAATGCCGTGTCGCTCAATAATGATTACGCCTAATTCACGCAAGCCTTTGAGATGAATATCTATGGGACGCAGACCTATATCACAGCCACCCGGATAACTCACGCGTGCTACACCAAATCTTCCTAATAATGCCCCTAATGTAAAAATGCTAGAGCGAATGGGTTGGGATAATTGGGAACTAATAGTGTGTAGGTGCGTGGTGGAATTGTCTATCATGAGTGAATCGCCCCGATGAAGTATGGTAGCCCCAAGACTCGTGAGTATTTGACACATATTGATAATATCACTGAATTTTGGAATATTGTGTAATGTCACGGTATCCTCGCACAAAATTGTACTGGCTAGTATGGGTAATACACTATTCTTGGCGGTATCTACACGGATTTCACCACACAATTTGTGACCGCCATTGATGATTAGTTTACTAATTTTTGTTTCTCCTCCTATTCTTTATATATTATAATATGGAAGAAGTGGAGGGAAATGTGAAAATCCATGAGCGAGGCTCATGGATGAAATCTGTAATTTTGTAAATTGAAGGTAGCGGTATATTACCTTTATTAACTTTTTTAGTTTAAATATTATTGTACTGCTTTGTGATGTATTTGTTATTGTACTTTGTTTGTTTTGGTATAAGATGTATTTTTGCCTGTTCCGTGCTTTTGTATAAAAAAACTATCACACAACTTTTTTAATGCACTTTCGATTGATTTGATACCCAGTGTTGGGCATAGCTCGATAATTTTGGCTTTGTTGAATTTGCCAAGTATTGTGTCTATTGTTTTTTTGACAATATCTATTGCGGTAGCATTGTCAGATATGATGTCTATTCTTTGCTCAAAATCCCTATATGCGGCGATGATTGTACCTAATAGGTATTTGATAAAGGCTTCGGGATTGTCAGCACCATTATGCCAATCTTGTTGGGCGGAGACTAATGCGTCATAATACAAGTCTTTGTTTTTGTTAATCTTGGCCTCTAATGAGATATATTTACCAACCAGATAGCCACATCTATATAAGAGTAAAGTAGTGAGTAATCTGCTAATCCTACCATTACCATCCAAAAAAGGGTGTATGCAAAGAAAATCATGAATAAAGATAGGTATAAGGATAAGCGGGTCTACTTGTCCCTCTGACATTGCTCTGTTAAATTCGTCACAAATATTATCTATTGCAGTTGCCGTCTCAAAAGGTGCTAATGGAGTGAATAATGTATAATTGTTACCCTGCATATCGGTTGCGGTTATATAATTTTGCACATTCTTGTATTTGCCACCAATGTCTTTTGATGAATGACTATACAATGTTTTGTGTAATTGTAGGATATAATTAGGGGTAATTGGGATGTACTCATAATTCTCGTGTATGATATTCAGAGCATCTCTGTACCCTGCAATTTCCTCCTCTGCCCTATTCCTTGGGGTTGTCTGTTGGCTTAACAATTGTTTTAATCTAGTACTGGTTGTCCTAATACCCTCGATTTCGTTGGATGCCTCGGTACTCTGGACTCTGGCAATCTCTACCAGTTTTTCCAATTCTTGTGGCTTTTGCTTTGCAAACAATTGTTGTTTGGCTTTGTACTCATGTATTTGGGCAATATAACCAATAATCTCATTATCCCACTTTTTATCTTTTAGTGTCGCATAATTAAATACTCTCATTCTACTACTCCTTTTTGTTTTTCTCCTAAATTTTACACCAAAATAGGAGAAAAGTCAACTGTTTAGGAGAAAAAACAAAATCCATGAGCGAGGCTCATGGATGAAATCTGCAATTTTGCAAATTGAAGGTTGCGGGAGGGAAAGGCATTACCCACCTATCGAGAGTTTAGAAGGGAACGAAACCCGACGCGCGCGTCTATGTCTGCTAGTGTACGATTAGTAGGGTATGAGAGGGCGCCGGCACCCGTTGTATTATCAGTAGCGCCGCCACGAAACAGACCAAACGAAGCAGCCTCTGCATGGTTACTCCAAAAGTAATCAGATAGTCCCGAACTTTCTCCTCCAGCAGAGGAGACAGATGATGGTAATCCTATTAGACTCTGAATACCGTTATTTGAGTCCACTACACTCACACCCATATACCTGTACATGCCGCAATACTTTCCGTATAACTGTAACCGCAACTGCAGGTATATTTCTTCTCACCGTCTTCCGTACAGCCTGCTGCCACAGTTACTTCTTCCGCGTAAGAATGTTCCGCA
>JAFVZD010000031.1 GCA_017508345.1 Clostridia bacterium
GCAAGAACCTGAGTAACTAGCATAACGATGAGGAAAGCATTCAATGCCGTGAGGGCAATTGTAATTGTTTTCTTGCTCATTATATTTTTTCTCCTTATTATTTAGGTATGGTATTATTTTATCAAAAAAATTAAATTTTATCAAACGAATTGAGGTACTTTTTTGAAAAAAGTTTGATTTTTTTTTGAAAAAAACTACATTTTTAGTTAAATTTGGCTGGAACTAAATAAGTTTGATATTTTGCAAGTGAAATTGGCACTATGCTATTTGGGGTAAAATTAAAGTTAAATTATTTTGTGTTAGGTAAAGATTAGGCAAATAATTATATACAAAAAGGGATAGTGCTAAAAAACAGCAGCTATCCCTATTAAAATAGTACATATAAAATTTGTACTAGATAAACTGATTGATTATTTGTATTATTTGGATGAAATCTCTAGAATTTTCATAGAGATATCACCAGCGTTGATTGACTGGTAAGTAACGATATCGCCAACTTTTGCACCCATTAGTGCTCTACCTGCAGGGGACTCGTTGCTGAGTAAGCCATTAGCTGGGTCGCTCTCGGTAGAACCTACTAGCTTGTACTCCAATTCCTCATCAAAAGACATATCGTATACACGGATAGTACAACCGAGGGAAACCTGACTAGTGTCGACACGACCAGCGATAACCTTGGCGTTCCTTAATTTTTCCTCAATCTCTAGAATCTCGGACTCTACCATACCTTGCTCTTCCTTAGCTGCAACATACTCTGCATTCTCACTAAGGTCACCGAAGCTACGAGCCACAGCGATAGCCTCAGTACACTCTGCACGCTTGGTATTCTTGAGGTAATCCAACCTCTCTTGTAATTGCTTTAAACCTTCTTGTGTCAAAACTACTTCTGCCATAATATTCTCCATTTAAATAATTTTATCATTTAATACAACAAATTACCCCCAGCATGTGGGAGTAAATATGTCGATTATTATATACTAAGATATGCGGATTGTCAAGTAAAAATAATAGTAAAATTTAGATTTTTTTGGGTATTTGAGACATACCAAGTGATTATGAGTTTTGATTTTTGGTCTTGCGTTTGTCTTTGCGGTGAATAAAGCGGTAGAAAATACCGGATTTGACCTTTACCAACTGGAATGGGCATAATTCTTGACAACAGAAGCAACGGATACATTTGGAGTAATCGAATTTTGCCTTGGCTGGTCCGCCGCGTCTAGATGGCACCATAGTGACAGCACCTACTGGGCAGTGGTCATAACATTTGCGACAGCCTTTGCATTTGCGTCTATTGACATATGGCCTACGGGTAGACAATCTATGTACAATTGGTTGCATCCACTTGGGCATACTGTTAGCAAAAGGAGTAAACTCATTGGCCTCCACGGTTACATAATCGCGAACAATCAAGGACTGAATGTCATCACCAACAATCTCTACATTAGTATCTTGGAGCCAACCTCTAGCGATACCGGTCATAATATTAGGCAATTTGTCTGGGTCTAGGTTCATTAGTCTAGCACCTACGATATCACAAGCCAGTGGGTTGTCACTAGCGATAACAGCACGCAATTCTCTAGGTGTACCGCTAGTAGGTCCAGGGCCCTCCATACCCACAATGGCATCACTGATATTGAGAGCTAATTTGTCTCCAAAATATTGTAGTATATCATACAAAAAGTCACCGAATACCGCCAGAGTACGATATTGTCCGTGCATCTCTACCTTGGTTAGTCCAGGAATGGCACCAAACATATTTTTTACTGCATTACTTATACCAGTAAAAGAGTGAGTTTTGAGTTTACAAAGGTTAAAAATCACATCGGCTTTTTGCAATATATCTAGTACTTGGAACTTTTTGCCAACCTTAGCAACGGGTAATTCCACATTATAGGAGTCGTAATTGGAGTTGATTTCAAAGCCGTTACGCTCTACCATCTCTAGCATACCGGTAGCACGGTAAATAGGCATCATAGCAGCCTCGGTATAAGCACATCCGCCGCTATCCGCTACTACTACTCTACCACCAGCAGAGCGAACTAATTTACCTACTGCCTCTACTACACTAAGGTGTGTGGTGGTAGCTTTGTCCGGAGTAGCCTTGGCTACCAAATTAACTTTTAGTACTACTAGGTCGTTTTTCTTTACGAATTTACCAATTCCACCCAAATTATCTATTGCGGACTTTACCGCATTATCTACCAAATTTTGGTCATAACTATCGCATTTGATTAGGGATACTAAGTTTGTCATAAATATTCACCTCGCTATATAGGTATTGTAGTTATTATGTGACAAAATGTCAAACGAATACGCAAAGTTTAACAATATATGATTGACAAATTTTACAATTCTTGTTATGCTGATTGTAGAGGTGAAATTATGAAAATATGGTTAAAATTTATGGCTGAGGACAAAATGCTAAAAGACATTGTGTATGACACGGGTGCGACATTTGATTGCAACAAACTGAGTGACTATCTATACGAGGCTTGTCAACAACTAGACGAACCCACACCAGTAGTGGTACGCAAGCATATTTCGCATTTTATGAATTTTAATACTACTCACTTTTTACCAGAGGATTTTGTAGAAGAGGTGAATTTTTTTCGATTAGTAGTAGAAGTGATTCCGGATGATGATAAAAAGAATAAAAAGCCATTTTATTATTAAGTAAGATTGGAGCAATTGCAAGAGATAAAATTAGTTTGGACAAACAGAAAAAGGGCCGATTGGTCCTTTTTGTTGTTATATAATTGCTTCGGCGAATGCGTCAGCATCAAATTCCTCTAAGTCATCAATCTTTTCGCCTGTACCTACGAATACTACTGGTGTACTGTAATCTTGGGCAATGGCTAGTACCACACCGCCCTTTGCTGTGCCATCAATTTTGGTTAGTACTATACCATCTAGGTCAATTGCTTCGTCAAAGTATTCTACTTGGCTGAGTGCATTTTGACCGGTGGTAGCATCTAATACAAGTAATTTTTGGTAACAAGCATCAGCCCAGTTGTTATTCACAATCTTGTTTATTTTCTTTAATTCTTCCATTAGATTAACTTTGTTGTGTAATCTACCTGCGGTATCAATAATAATTACATCGTTATTTTTTGCCTTGGCACTACAGATACCATCATACACAACGGATGCAGGGTCTGCACCTTGGGCATTTTTGATAATTTTGACATTATTTTTTTCTGCCCAGATATCCAGCTGTTCACTAGCAGCAGCACGGAAAGTATCGCCTGCCACGAGCAAGACATTATGTCCACGCTCTTTGTAGTAATGAGCTAGTTTGCCGATAGTAGTGGTCTTACCCACGCCATTTACACCTACTATCATATATACTAGAGGATAATCCACCTCGGGTAATTCGTTTTGTGTCAAAATCTCTGCGATTACCTCGCGGAGTGCTTGTTTTACATCTTCTTGGTTACGCAACTTTTGTTTGACTGCCTTGGCACGCAGACGCTCTACAATCTCTAGAGAACAATTGGCACCCACATCGCTAGATATCAAGATTTCTTCTAGTTCGTCATAAAATTCGTTATTCAGTTCTCCGTGGGACAATAATTCTGCCATTTTGTTGCTCCAAGCAGTTTTTGTCTTTTTGAAAACCTCTTTAATTTTGCTAAAAAAGCCCATAAATTACTCCTATTAGTTAAAAAATTTATTCAGTCTTGCCTACTGCAGCGATTGCCTCACTGAGTTTGACAGAAACAACCTTGCTGACACCTTTATTTTCCATAGTCACACCATATAGAGTGTCCGCGAGTTCCATAGTAGGCTTACGGTGAGTAACTACTATGAATTGTGTGTCACCTGCAAAACGATGTAGGTATTTTGCAAATCGTTCTACATTAGCATCGTCCAGAGCTGCATCAATCTCATCTAGTAGACAGAAAGGCATTGGACGGAGTTTGAGTATTGCAAACAGGATAGCAATGGCTGTCAGGGACTTTTCTCCTCCGGATAGTAGAGACAAGTTGCCACCTAGACTCTTTCCTGGTGGTTCGGCGAATATATCCACACCAGCGGTGAGTATATCATCAGTGGTGAGTACCAATCTAGCGTTACCGCCACCGAATAGTTCTCTAAAAATTTTGGAGAAATTTGCATTTATCTTTTGGAAAGCATCGTCAAATTTCTCTGTCATTTGGCTAGCCAAATCGCGTATGATTGCTAGTATGTCAGCCTCAGCCTTGAGCAAATCATCCATTTGGGTAGTGAGCTCATCATATCTTTCGGATAGAACCTTGCTCTCCTCAATCGCGTTGACATTTACATAACCTAGTTTGGAGATTTCGCGTTTTAGCTCATTAATGCGATGTACACCATTTGCGTCATCGTATTCATCTACTCTAAGGTCCAATGCGGTTAGGTAGGTCAATTCGTAATCATCCATAATGCGTTGCTGGAGATTCTCTACATTGGTATCTATTTGACCTAATTTGGCTTCTTGTTAGAAAATTTTCTCTTGGACTTTGCTAAGTTCTGTACTGATTGCGGTACGCTCTTTTTCAATCTGATCCAACACTAGGTGGAGTTCGCCTTTTAACTTGGTGAGTTCTGCAATTTCATTTTTTACGGACTCTAATTTCTCTTTGTCCTGAGCAATAGCGGTATCATCTGTAGCACCATTGCTCAAGGATATTGCTGTCTCCATAGTCTTGGTATTCTTGATTAATAGGGATGTATTCTCGTCAATGCTTTCGTTTAGTCTTGCTTGTTCGCCCAGCAATCTCTCTATCTCTGCGTCAAGTGAAGTACATTCACTCTCTTGAGTCGCGATAGTAATCTTAATACTAGTTAGTTTCTCAGACAATTCATCGCGTTGCTTGCGTAGTAAAGTATATGAATTATCCGCCTTTTGGATACCATTGGATGGTAATTCGCTAACTTTATCCAATTGTAGTGAAGTGTCCAACTCGGATTGTAGCAATTGTATGCGTGTGGTGATGCGTGCTCTATCATCCATTACGGAATGTAATTCTGCATCCGCAGAGTTGGTATTTGTCTTGATATTGTTGTAGTTGTCCTCTGCTTGAGTCAATTCGATTTCACAATTGTGTAACTCAGTGGTGACATTGTCTAGTTCTTGTAGTAATTGTGTATGTGTAGCGGTATACTTGTCCATCTTTATTTGCAATTCATCCACAATATTCTGCATTTTCTCTAGGTCGTTATTAACCTCTTCGATTTCTCTATCACGAGAAAGCAGGTTGTTGATAACGGATTTTTTGCTACCTCCAGTAATACTACCTGCAGGATTGATGATATCTCCCTCTAGAGTCACAATCTTGAATCCAAAGCGAGAATCATTTGCCAACTTTACTGCGGTATCCATATTATCCACAATAACCGTGCTACCTAATAGTCCACGGAATATTGGTGCGAGTTTGTCATCATATGTGATTAGGTCACTAGCAATACCCAGACAACCCTGTGTAGAGAGTAAACCACGGAGAGAATCATTGATAAATTTTGGCTTGATTGAATTGATTGGTAAGAATGTAGCACGACCATAATTATTACTCTTGAGGTATGCTACCAATTTTTTTGCATCCACCTCGTTGTTGGTAACAATATTTTGCACCCCCGCACCCAGAGCCATCTCTATTGCAGTTTCGTACTCACGCGGTACGGTCATTAATTGTGCTACTACACCTACTACTTGCTTTTGGAGTTCGGTATTCTTGGATACATCTACCAATAATTTGCGAACTGTACCATTGTAGCCTTCGTATTCAGCCTGCATCTCATTCAACATTTTTTGACGCATCTTGAGTTGTGCTAGTTTGTCTAAGTTGGCAGACAGGTCTGCATTGAGTGCGTGCTTGTCCATCTCTACATTACGGATATTGTCACGCAAGGCAGTGATACTATCTTTTAGCATTTTGCGTTGAGAATCCAAGTCATTCTTGGTATCTTGAGCGTGTACAAGAGAGGCATTGAGAGAATCCAAATTGGTGGATAGTGATTGTTGTTTGTCTATTAGTTCGCCATCTCTCTCACCCAGTGCCTTGATCTCTGCCTGCAATCTAGAAATAGTAGTCTTGATATCGGTTAATTTGGTAATAGTGTCATTTAGATCACTCTGGTTACCGCTCATTAGGTCTTCGCTAGCATTGATTTGGCCTACTACTGCTAAGTATACTTTTTGGATTTCGTCCGCCTGGGCACGCAGTGCCTCTAGGTTGTCTAGCCTAGTAGATTTTTGGGATTGTTTGTCCAATAATTGTGTATTGAGTAGCTCAAACTCTGCCTTTTGTGACTTTAATTCGGCTTGGAGTTTTTCACTCTGCTCACGCATATAATCCAATTTGGCTTGTGCCAATCTATAATCACCTGCTTGTTTCTCTAGGCCTACACTTAGTGCCAGCATTTGGTCACTGAGTGTCTTGATCTGCTCATCTATATTCTTGATACCATCTAGTGAATTATTGTGCTTTTCTACAGCATCAGCTACTAGTCTACTCTTGTACTCAGCCTCTTGTTGGAGTCCCTCTATGAGTTCGGCAATTTGGCGTTTGTTGCGTTCTGCATTCTCATAAGTGTAGATATAATGATTTACCTCGTGAATTTTCAATTCCTCACGCAGACCCAAGAATTTTTTGGCGGTCTCGGCTTGTTTTTGCATAGGTGCTAGCTGACGCTCTACCTCGCTATAGATGTCTTGGAGACGGACAATATTATCCCTAGTATTGGCTAGTTTTCGCTCCGCCTCGGTCTTGCGTTCTTTGTGCTTGGCAATGCCTGCAGCCTCCTCAAAAATCTCGCGTCTGTGCTCAGGCTTGCTAGATACTATTTGTTCTACTCTACCTTGACCAATTATGCTATAACCATCTCTACCTATACCGCTATCATGCAAGATATTGTTGATATCTTTGAGTAGACATGGAGAGCGATTGAGTGCGTATTCTCTGTCACCAGAGCGGAATAATTTTCGGCTAATAACAACCTCGTCATAGTCTAGGTTAAAGCGATTATCAGAGTTGTCAAAAACAAGGGCTACCTCGCAGTAGGATAGACCTTTTCTACCTTCTGCACCCTTGAATATTACATCTTGCATATTATCACCGCGGAGGAGCTTGGAGCTCTGCTCTCCTAGTCCCCAACGGATGGCATCTGCTATGTTACTCTTTCCACAACCATTAGGACCTACTATGGCTGTGATACCGGAATCAAACTCAATGCTGAGTGAATCAGCAAAGGACTTGAATCCTGTCACCTCTATTCTTTTGAAACTCACTAGGTTTTACCTCTTTTTTTTGTTTTTTGTTATTCGCCCTGTGTATCAGTAGTGGTAGCTTTGTCCTCTACATTGGTCTCTGACTTGTTGAATGTAGCCATAGACTGCGTGAGTTTATTCAACAGGTCATTATTTGCGAATCGTATTATTTGCTCTATGCTGGCTAGTATTTGTCCCGCATTGGATGAGCCGTGGGATTTGACTACTAGTTGCTTGGTACCCAACAATGGAGAGCCACCATAAGACTCGTAATCATAGCGTTTGAGAGTCTCTTTTAGTGATTTCTTGATGAGTGCTCCACCAATCTTTGTCTTTAGATTAGCATATAATGCACCCTTGATAACTTTGGTGAGTCCAGACACTGCACCCTCTACACTCTTGAGTAGTACATTACCAGCAAAGCCATCGGTAACTATTACATCATAATTACCACTGAGGGCGTCTCTAGCCTCCATATTACCTACAAAGTTTATTGGTAATTCTTTCATCATAGGGAAAGTCTCCAATACCAATTGGTTGCCTTTGGCATCCTCTACACCTACGGATAGGAGTGCTACTCGTGGATTGTCCACACCCTCTACACTACGCATAAATTCACTACCCATAACGGCATAGTGACATAGGTTGATTGGTCTAGAATCCATATTGGCACCACAGTCGATTAGCAATACCTTGCCTCCTGTGAGTGTAGGTAGCATAGGTGCTAGAGCGGGACGAGTCACATTAGGTAATCTACCTAATTTGAGTACGGCACCACTGAGTACTGCTCCTGTACTACCAGCAGAAACAAATCCTGCATACTCACCAGATTTGAGCAGGTTGAGTGAAACCACGATAGAACTATCCTTTTTGGTCCTGATAGCCTCAACAGGGGCTTCGTTACAGTCAATAACCTCTGTAGCATTCACTATTGCTAGTCTCTCTGCATCATATGTCTTGGTAGACAATATCTCTCTCAAAGCATCTTCCTTACCTACCAATGTAATCTTGAGGTCACGATACTTGTATAGTGCCAACAGCACACCATTCACAACCTCTCCCGGAGCATTATCTCCACCAAATCCATCTACTATAATATTCATAATCCATCCTCTAAAATAAAAATTTGTGCTAAGCTATTATACTACAGATTTTAATTTTTGGCAAACAAATATACCAAAAAAGTGGTAAAAAGGGCTATTTTAGGCTAAAAACAAGGACAAAAATGAAAAAACAACACAATCAAGTGTTGTTTTGTATGTTTGTAGTTATCAATATCCCCCAATGGACCAAAAGTATCCAGGTCTAGTGGATGTATCTATACGGGCATAAGTTTTGTCTAAATAATTGCTATTATAGGTTGTACCCTCCTGTCCCTGTATGTTAGTGCAACCATAAAACATATTTGTACTATTTGTTACACTGCTGGTACTAAATTGTGTAACCGTTATATATGTTAAACTTGTACAATTATAAAACATATAACTCATATTTGTCACATTGCTGGTATTAAAACTGCTTAAATCTAAACTCGTTAATCGACTGCATTCTTCAAACATATAAACCATATCTGACAC
>JAFVZD010000032.1 GCA_017508345.1 Clostridia bacterium
TATGATGCATGTACAGAAATGACAAAGGCAAAATTTATTTTGGCGGATGCCAAGATAAGTAAAATACTCAAATCCATTCTATCCAGTACGGAGATAGTGGATGTGATAGCGGAGACGCTAAGTAATTTTAATTTTCAAAATGAATTTAGTAAAATTCAGGTAAAGAATGAATTGAGAGGAACTAGGATAACGCTACCTATGGACAATAGAAAATTGGTGGCGGTAGTATTTAGCCTACTCAGTGAGATTGATTCGCACAGGATTGACCTACACAACTTTATCTTTGACTACTTTAATGGTAGCAACACTACATTAATAGAGGCATATGACTTATTTGTGGAGGAGATTGTGTTGCCTTTTCGTGATGCGGTATGTGACCTATTAGGAGTAGAATTTGAGGAAGAAGGTGAGGATACAGAGTTTATGTTTGATGAGGATGGTAATGATACCATTCCATTGGAGGATGTGGACATAGAGAGTATGAGGCCAGAGTACACACTAGATGAGGTAGATGAGGCACAACAGAGCGAGGATTATGCTACTATTGTGGAGGCGTTCTTTGGTGACATTAGGGTAATACTGAATCAAATCAAGGATACAATAAATATGGATCCAAAGATCAAGGCGGATCGAAAGGATGAATTGAACATAACAATTGATGCGTTACTAATAACTATAACATACAAAAACTTGAAAATACTCAATGCTTTGATGATTAGTCTAAATTATCTACTCAAGCCAGTGCGTAGTGTGAGATTCTACAATATGGAATTGCAGAACAGATTGGCATTGTTTTATTCTGAAATATACTAAACGAAAAAGCTGTCTAGGTAGACAGTTTTTTTGTATTATATAGGGAACAGGAGTAACAAAACTATACAAACTGCTATGGAGAGAATAGTTTGGGTGAATTTTTGGAAAAAGTAAAACGGAATGGATATATCGCATTTGGACAGAAAGGTAATGGCTTGGAGATTGATGCTGATACCGCCGAAGCTAATCAGTGCAGTAGCTAAAATGGTGACTAGTGTGGTATTATGCTGGAATATAGGTGCTAGATCAATGCAGCCGCGAGTCATCTCTACCATTCCGGTAAGTATGCCGGTAGACAAATGCGGATCCACACCAAATAAATTTAACAAAAATACAAGAGGGTAACTAAGTATGTCTAGTATATGGAAATTGACTAAAACCTCGATAAGTACGGAGCAGAGTGCAATATAAGCACCTACCACTAGGATAGAAATAATGGAATTGTACACGGAGTCGGACAATAACTTGTCCATACTAGGTGTATGATTGGATATACTATGGCTACACACTCTATTGTGTCTATTGTAATGGTAATTACGGTAGACCAAACCATTGAGCAAAGCACCTATTAGATGTGATAATAGTATAATCACACCAGCGGTATGGGAGTAAAACATACCCACACCTACTGAACCTATGACAAAAAGTGGGCCTGATGTGGAGGTAAAGGCGTTGATGCGAACTAATTCGTCACGGGAGATAGTGCGATTTAGGTACAATTCACTATTCAATTTGGCACCTACTGGGTACCCGGAAATTATAGACATAATATACACAAAACCGCTCACGCCCGGGCAGTGAAATATGCGTGACATTGGGGTATTGAGTATGGATGAAAAATGGTGCAGGACATTGAGAGAGGTGAGTAATTTGGTGAGAAAGAAAAAGGGGAATAGTGCGGGAACTACATTATTGAACCAAATGCTGATGCCATGTAGGGTTGCCTGCATATATGTATTGGGATCTAGCAAGAGCGCAATCATAAGTAACAATATAAGAATAGTAATAATGAGTTGTGTTTTGTTGATAGTTAGTACTCGCATAATTAAAATATATGAAAAAAATGCAGGTTATAGCACAATTCGGTAAATAAAGTGTGGGGAAAGTAGAACAAAATATTTGCCAAAAATGAAA
>JAFVZD010000033.1 GCA_017508345.1 Clostridia bacterium
ATGGCAGAGGTGTTCACTCCTTCGTGGGTGTGCAATGCTCAAAACAATTTGATAGATAATGCTTGGTTTGGGCGCGAAGGTGTTTTTAATGTCGAGGTTGAAGAGAATGGGGAACATTCTTGTCAAGGAAGTAGCAAAACCTTGTGTTTGAATAATATTAGCGGTCATTTCATCGCATCGCATTGTGATTGTGATGATATTACCTTTTTTGAGAAAACTCAATGTATCTGGAGTAAAGTAATTGGATAGAGCACGGTATTCATGGAATAGGTAATCCTTTATCACGGCAACAAAAACTTCTTTGTCATAAGTACTACGATGAAATTTACATTCGTAGTTGCATAAATTATCAAAAACTGGTGCAATAGCCTGAGTGACTGCGAGTTGTTGCAATTCAGTAAAATCCGCACCATCAGGATATACAAAAAGCAAGGAGCAAATATCCTCGCTCCTTGAATATTGCGCATTATCTAATCGTAAGTATTCTTTGGTAAAACCTGCGTTGTCTAAAATTTCTCTAAGTTTCAAGTCAAAAACTCCTAAGTGAATATATTAAATAAGTCTACGAATATGACAAATCCAAACAATATAAACAGACCTACTAGATGTATCATACCTTCCACATTTCGGTTGATTGGTTTACCGCGAATCCATTCAATCGTAGTGAATACCATTCGTGCACCATCCAAGGCTGGGAATGGCAACAGATTGAACAATGCCAGATTGACGGATATGAAAGGCAGGAATACAAACAAGTTGGCGATATTTAATTGTGTAAATTCTGCAATAGTTGTAACTGTAGTGATAGGTCCTCCCATCTCGGATAAACCTACTTGGCCAGTGAACAACTGGAACAAGAATACTAATATCTGCCATGCCATTGCAAGTGTCAGAGGTATACATTTGAGTAATGCCTCTATAAAAGTATATTGATATGGTGTGGATTTTTCGATACCAATCAAACCTAATTGGTTAGCAGGATCGTCAGGGTCAGCATATTTGGTGACATTGAGTGTTAATGATTGGATTGCACCATCTACATTCCTGTCTACTGTTAGTGTAAAATCATCACCAAGCTCATAATTGCTCACTAATTTATTAAAGGTATTACCTGTACAAAAATCCACAGTTACACCATCTACGGCACGGATAACATCGCCCTCTAGTACCATATCTTTACCGGCGATTTGTGCCTGTTCTACACAATAAGTGTCTACCTTTTGCACCCTAGGGATATCGTATCCAAATGATACTAGCAATATGAATGAAAAGAGTATAGCACTAATGAAATTAAAGAATACACCACCGAATTGTACTATTAATCTTTTCCATGGTTTTTGGTTATTGAATGCCCTTGGGTCAGCGTCATCCTCGTCCTCTCCCGCGAAGGCACAATAACCACCTAGTGGTAAGATTCGTATACTAAAAATCTCACCACTTTTGAGTGTTTTTTTGAAAATTGCTTTTCCAAAACCTATAGCAAATTCGTTAATTTTGAAGCCTAGCATTTTACCAAAGAGATAGTGACCTAACTCGTGAATGGTAATCATGACCATTAATAACAATATGGCTATAACAATATAACCAATGGTGGTCATTACGCTAGCAAAATCACAAAGTAAACCTAACAAAATTTCCTCCCATTTTTAATTATACTATGCAAAGAATATGCACATAATAACAAACACAGCTACACTATTCACTACTATGCCGTTGACTCTATCCATAATACCGCCGTGACCAGGCAGGAAGTTGCTGAAATCTTTTACTCCTGCTCTACGCTTGAAGAAGGATGAGAAAATGTCACCCAGCATAGAGAATATACCACAAATCAAACCGGCTAAAACAAAGGACCAAATGGTGATACCCACAGCATTGAATAGCAAGGTGTAAGTTTCAAAAAAGTTGAACACTACAAAAACTAGAATTGCACCGATTACTGCACCCACAATACCACCACACAAACCGCTCCAAGACTTGCCTGGACCTAGTTTTGCGAGGTTGATTTTTGGTGATTTGAGTGTCCTACCTACCAGCATTGCGCAAGTATCAGCCAACATAGATGTAGCGAATAGCAGGGCTAGTCCAATCAAACCAAAGTCTGCACTACCCTGATATGCTACCAAGAATGAGTCTTGTGCAATTTGCAACTCGGTGAAGTGGTTGATTAAGAACATAAAGCTAAGTAGCAAGGTTGGCCAGATGCACACAAAAGCAGAATTTAGGCTTTTTTTGAATGAGTACATCACGGGATTACCTATGCACTTGTCTTTTCTCATAGACTTTTTGAGTTGTTTGTTAAACAACAATGGTATAGCGAACCAAGCCAAAATTGATGCTACTAATAGTATCAAGTCTATGGCAAGCAAACTAATTAAGCTAATACCAGAATTTAAAAATATTACATTTACTACAAAGGTAAATATTGGGAACAGCCCAATAAAAGTAGAATAAGTAGGACGGTCCATTTTGTGCATAAGTGTCTCTATCTCAAATGCACCCAAGACCATCAAAAACCCTATCAACAAATCAAATGCATATGTGGATACCAATCCTCTGAGTACTACGAATAATAGTAGCACCCCCAGGATAATGGCACCAAATATAAATCTATTCTTTAGATTAGCAGGTGTATTTGTGACAGGCGGTGTAACATTGGTGTTGTAATCTTGATTCATTTGTATTTCCTCTCTATGATTTATTCAATGCTCCAAATCTTCTCTTTCGATTCTGGAAATTGATTAAACATTTTTGTAATTCTTTTTCGGTAAAATCTGGCCATAGTGTCTTGGTAAAGAACCACTCTGAATACGCCATTTGGAATAACATAAAGTTGCTAATACGCATCTCGCCACTTGTGCGAATAATAAAGTCTGGATCAGGGATTTGGCTAGTGTACAAATACTTTTGAAAATCCTCTACGCAATTGAGAATTTTACCATCTGCAATAGCGAGATTGGTGGCTCTCAAAATCTCATCCCTACCACCATAATTGATAGCGAGATTGATCACAAATTTATCACACTTGGTTGTTAAATTTTTTGCCTCCACAATTTTGTCACACAAGTCTTGAAGCAATTTGGATATATCGCCCATGGTGACAATCTTGACGCCGTATTCTACAAACTCATCCAAGCTCTCGTTTAGGTATTGTCTAACGATATCAAATATGCCTTCCACCTCTTGTTGCGGTCTTTTCCAGTTTTCAGTAGAAAACAAGAATAAGGAAGTATATTTTATACCCAAGTCGTACAAGTGTTTTACTATTCTTTTTAGATTCTCGCAACCAGCCTTGTGTCCAAGGTTTCGCGGTAACTTGCGTTTTGTAGCCCACCTACCATTACCATCCAAGATTATAGCAATATGATTGGGCAATCTATTTAAATCCAGTTTGCGATTAATTTTTACATTTTTACCAGAAAAAGTCATTACTTAACCTCTTATAATTAATATGTGTATAACAACAAAAAGTTTAACTATTTATTATTTTTACACAAAAATCGCAAAGCATACTAAAATATTAAACTTCCATAATTTCTTTTTCTTTGTCGTTCAATAATTTCTCGACTTGGTCAGTGTAACCATTTAGTATTTTTTGCACTTCTTTTTCAGCAATTGCTAGGTCGTCCTCGGTAATCTCAGAATTTTTCTTGAGTTTACGGAACTCATCCAAACAATCGCGTCTAGTGTTGCGCATACTTATCTTGGTATCTTCGGCAAATTTCTTTACCATTTTTACCAATTCTTTGCGTCTTTCCTCAGTAGGGCTAGGGACAAACAAGCGTATTACTTTACCATCATCGCTTGGGTTGAGTCCTAGGTCACTTGCTTGAATAGCCTTGAGAACTTCCTTTAGCATACTGATATCCCAAAGTGAAACCATAATTGTCCTAGGGTCAGGAGCAGAGATATTAGCCATTTGAGGCAATGGAGTCATAGTACCATAGTAGTCTACCATAATTTTGTCTAGTAGTCTAGGGTTGGCTCTACCAGCTCTCACGGATAGCAACTCGCTACCAAAGTGGTCAATTTGCTTTTGTAATTTTGCTTTTAGGTCAGCATACAATTCTACATCTTTGTTATTAAACATATTTATCTCCTTGCGTGAATTATTGGATATTAATTTCAAATAAACTTTTACTCTTAGTACCTATAAGATATATTGTACTTCATTTTATCAAATTTGGCAAATCTTTTGCAACAAAAAAATGTCCAAAATTTGGACATTTTTGTACTTTTTTGATTATTTCTCTTCCATTTGTTTTTGAACTTCGTTTGCAAAGTCATCTTGGCGCTTTTCTAGACCCTCATCTATATCTTGCAGCAGAACCGCTGTGCATGAAATTGTACCATAGTGAGGATGCCGGGCAATATCTTCGATGGTTTGCGCCCCTTGCGATTATGCTC
>JAFVZD010000034.1 GCA_017508345.1 Clostridia bacterium
TATGAAATCCTGTTCTGAAAGAATCTGTTCCAGCTCATACAAGCGGTGTGCGGTTTCCATGACGGCATCCTTGGTATAAAGGAAGGTGCGGTCATCCACTGCCTCAAAATAAAGGATTTCCCAGATATTTACCAGACAGGTGTCACCCTGATATTTGCCCTGTATTTGCGTATCAAACAATTCATTGTCTGCACTATCCCAACATATCTTGCCATATCCATAACTAACATCATGAATGGTCTGCATTGCTATATTCAATTCTATTTCATCTGTAGAGTAATATGTGGTTTTATTTGGAATATTATCCACAATATCCGGTATCATTCGTAGTCTAAACTTATCCGCTCCAATCTCACCAAACACATCATATACATCAAATCTCCCTGCTTCATCAGGTTGATATGTGAATATCTGACTACTACCAGCATGAGTTACCTTGAGTTCATACCCCTCTATTATTTGATGAGTATTCCAACTGAGGATTCCCGTATCATTATCCAATACAGGTTCCACCCTAACATTATCAAATACTACGGTTTTTTCTGCTGATTTTTTTGTACCATCCATACTCTGTGTATATGCAGTCAACGCAAATGTGCTAGCCTCACAATTCTCTACCTCTTCATATACATTCTTGTATACAATCTCTACATCTGTAGTCGATTTTTGCAATATTGTATCCGCTAGATCTGTCCTAACACCATTAATGGTAACAAAGGATTTCATATACATTTGCTCAGTAATTTTATCCAATTCATAACAAAAATACTCATCTTCATAATATATATCATTTACCTCTACTACACTACTACCGGTAGGCTCATCAGGATCTTTATTGGGATTACATGCCCCAAATACACACACCACACTCATTAGCAACAAAAGTACAGGTAATATACTCAATCTAAATTTTTTCATAATAACCTCACTTTATTTTATCACAAAAAATGCACATTATGTGCATTTCCCTAATTAGTCTATTCTTCATCATCCTCCGGCACATCAAATTCATTATACAATGCATCCGTATCCATTCCCTGAGACAATACCGCTATTTGTTCCATCAACTCCTCATACTTAGGCAAATCATCTAGGCTATTCAATTCAAATCTTTTGAGGAATTCATCCGTTGTACCGAATAGCAATGGTTTACCCACCACATCTTTTCTACCCACTACTTCTATCAAGTTGTGTGTTAACAATAATTGTATAGCATAATCACTGCTCACTCCACGAATATTCTCTATCTCTAGTTTTGTGATTGGTTGTTTGTATGCCACAATCGCTACAGTCTCCAATGCAGTCTTGCTCAACGCTCTCTCTTTTATCGGATTGAGTACCATAGCTATCTCATCCGCAATATTAGGATTTGTACAAAATTGTACTTTTTCTTTGTACCTTATTATATTGATACCACTATTTTCTTCATCATACTTGTTTTGGAGAAACTCCAATGCCTCCAATACCTCATCTTTGCTAACCTCCAATTTTTCTGCGATGTCTCTAACCTCTACACCCACACCAGCTACAAACATTACCCCCTCAATTATACTCGCCAATCTCTGTACCTTCATCTATTTGTCCTCCTTCTTTTTTCTGTATGTGTATCTCTCCAAACATACTATTCTGCTCTACTATTGCATATTGCATTTTGAGTAGCTCCAATACCGCCAAGAATGTAGTAATCATTTCACCTCGTGTAAAGTCACCCTCAAACATTTCATTAAATCTCACAATACTATTCTTGTCTAGTCTATCACGCAAGGTATCTATCCTCTCTCTTACAGTGAATCTATCCTTGCTAATTTTTCGCTCCAATATCTTTGGTCGCTCACGCTCATCAATCCTCGCCAACAACTTGCTGAATGCCTCTACTAGCCCCTGCATATTCATATTCTTGAGTATTACTCTATAATCATTCGCATTCTTTTCTGGTTCTTTGTAATACCTATTGACATTCTCCAAAGACGCCAATTCCGCACTAGTCTCCTTGAATATCCTATACATTTCCATTCTGCGTTTGTATAGTTCTTCCTCGTCTATCTCCTCTACATCCTCTTCCTCTTGCTTTGGTAATAGACTCTTGCTCTTGATCTCTAGTAGTGTAGCAGCCTCTCGTATGAACCAGCTCATACTCTCCATATCAATATTACTGAGAGCCCTCACATAATCCAGATACTGCTCCGTAATGTCCGCCAATTTGATTTCCTTGATGCTTAGTTTTGTGGATTTCACCAATTTCCACAATACATCCAATGGCCCCTCTTGGTCTTGGAATTGGAATACCATATCGCACACATCGGTATAATCTGTATCATTATTTATAATTTCATCCATCACTTCTTGATTTAGTGTTTCTTCCATAATTATTCTCCTGTGCTAAAATAACAAAGTACTAAAAGCATTAAATATCAGGTCATATACCATACCAAATAGCCTACCCAACCCAAATTCAGGGATAAACGCAGATACTATCAATATACCGAATAATATCATCGCTCCATATTGACGCATAAATTGACAATATTTATTCTCATACCTCAGATGTGCCGCCACAAAGTTGTATCCATCTAGCGGATATATTGGCAAAAGATTGAATATTCCCAATACTATATTAATAGAGCCCAAATACATACATAGATAAATCACAAATCTAAGTATTATTATTTGTGTAGTAGCGAAATAATGTAATAATATTACAGTCAGCAATATGAATATTATACCCAAGAATAAATTCATCAATACCCCAGATAGCGATACCCAGATTCTGCCTTTTTTTGCATCACGAAAATTCAACTCATTCACAGGCACACCTTTTGCCCAACCAAAACCTATCAGTAACATACACAAGAATCCAGACAATTCAAAATGTTTAATAGGATTCAATGTCATTCTGCCTGCCATTTTTGCTGTGTCATCACCACATTTGTGAGCAGTATATGCATGCATATACTCATGTGCTACCAATGCTACCATAATAGCTATTACCCATGCTAATAGCATAATAATTACTTCTTGCATAGGGTAACCATTACCCAAAATACTAAAAATTCCCACTTTTACACTCTCCTAAATA
>JAFVZD010000035.1 GCA_017508345.1 Clostridia bacterium
AACACAATATATAGATATTACATAGCGGCAAATACACAATATGTTGTGGTCTGGTAGCCTGCTTTTTATGCTCTGTCAAAAATAAGCTGTTGGCGCAAATAAAGATTAGCAACTGTAATGGTTACATCCTGGCAGCATAGCGTATATTTGGCTAATATTACGCACACTACTCTCATCCACATTGTGTGGGGCGGTGTAGAAGGTGGTAGTAGTGGTCTCTATAGCATCAGTGATTACTGGGAACACGCGTAGTACAAATTCACTAGGAGTACCCTTGTGAATGATTAATTTGTCTTGACCATTGAGGAGTGCAGATATTGCACTGCTAGGCAAGGATGATAGGATGAGAGCCATATTGCTACCGCTATTGCGAATAGAAAATTCGGTAGGATGTGGAGTGAGGCGGTCTATATGGTGCTTACCCACTATTATTAGGTGGTTTTTGGCACGAGTCATAGCCACATATAGCAATCTCTGGTGCTCGGCGAATTCTTTCTCTATGATACTGAGTGTGATAGCAGTACGAGATAGCGTATTATTCTTGGTACGATTGAGTCTATTATAACTGAATAGTCCCAACCCTAATGTGGAACTCAGCAAGATATCGCCACGCGTACTGTCTTTGTTGAAGCCGTGTCCGGTATCAATCAAAAAGCAGATTGGGTATTCTAGTCCTTTGCTGTGGTGCATAGTAGCGATTTTGATAGTATCCTGTGTAGCACTACTAGCGGGCTCGATAGCCAAAGTATTGGCATTACTCTCTACAAAGGACAAGAAGGAGTGGAGGCTAACATTGTGTGGGTTACCTACAAAATAATTGATAAATCCCATTACATTATCCATACGCTTTTGACCGTGCGGTAGGGACAATATTATACTGAAATAATGTGTAGTGTCACAGAACCAATTTAGCAAGTCATAGATAGTGCCATTGATTAGCATAAAACTACCCTCATCCAAATAATCAAAGGCAGTACGCAAGGCTTGTGACAATGCGTCATCGTATTCACGGAGATAAGATTGTACGCATTGATAAAAATATGCACAATCAGGATAATGCATACGAATGTGAGAGAGGTCAGTCTCGGTAATATCAAATATTGGACTGAGCAAAAAACTAGTGAGTGCTATATCATCACAAGGGTTATTGAGCAGTCGCAAATAATTAAATAATACTTGGACCTCGTATTCTAGGAATACGGAGTCTTGGGTCACGCTCTCTATTGGATACACTCGAGCAATCTCATTTACTATGGTATCTAGGTAAGCACCACGGCTACGCACTAGCAGAGTGATATCACGGAATTGTACGGGACGCATAGACTGGGTATTGAGGTCAAATATACGGGACTCTGGGAGCAAAAATTCAGCAATCTTGCTGATGATTATTTGAGCCTCGCTCTTGGCCTCCAATATCTCTCCTACGCTTATACATTGGGCATCGCGTACAGAATACAGGGTCTCTGGTGTAGGCTTCTCCGCCTTTTGGTCCACTAGCCCCAATACATCCACCTCTACTATTGGCATACCGGTATCAGGCACATCGGGGAGTCCTGCACGCAACTGACCATCGCTAAGGTAGTCAATGCCTGCGAGGGCGGGTGTCATCACGATATTGAATACAGAATTGATGTATTCTAGCACGCGTTTGTCACTACGGAAATTATAATTTAACTTGATAGTAGTCTGGTGTGGATTGTCTGGGGAACTAAATGTATTGGTTTTGTCGATAAAAATCTGTGGGTTGGTGTTGCGGAAGCCATAAATACTTTGCTTTACATCACCTACTAGGAATACTCTACCCGGGGAGTAAATGTGAGTAAGTATATTCTCTTGGATATCGTTGACATCTTGGTATTCGTCCACGAATACATATTGGTATGTATCACGGATAAGACTAGCGATATTATCGTCCTCCAATATGCGTAGAGCCAAATGCTCTAGGTCGCCAAAATCAAGGACATTGCGGGCGTCCTTGATAGATTGAAATTCCTCATTATACATATCCACTAAGTCTAGTATTAGGTTCATTAGTTTGTGCGAGTTGTCTAGGTCAGATACCAACTCATTTATGTCGGGGCTGAGGTGAATTTTTTCACGGAAGTATTTGATTTTGTCCGAAAGTGCGGTCT
>JAFVZD010000036.1 GCA_017508345.1 Clostridia bacterium
ATTTTTTTAATATTTTTTGAGAGCAAGAAAAAACACATTAAGTGGGATTCTTAATGTGTTTTTTTGTACATCCAATAAAAGTATTTTTTGATTGGATAATATTTAGCATTATTTCCTATTGTGGATAGCATCGATTGGTTTCATCTTGGCAATCTTGCGAACTGGCAAGAAGCTAGCGATAACTGCAACAATAATGCTTAGACCTACCATTAGTAGGAGTTGTACAATACCGAAGCTTAGGAATTTGATACCTATACCTATAGCGGCAGCAATGGTGTGATTTAGGTAAATCACTACTCCTATGGTCATAATCAAAGAAATTATCAAGTTGATGAAACAAATTATTAAACTCTCGTGTAGGAATATGCGGTAAACATCGGATTTTTTTGCACCCAAAGCACGCAGGATACCTATTTCTTGCTTTTTGTAACTAATACTAGTAGCTATGAATGTCATTAGCAAGAATGTACTGAATAGTGCAAATCCTAGACTAACATACACGAATACCTCTGCTAGTGTATCTAATATACTACCATAGTTATTTAGAATATCACTGTATTGGTTAGAAATATAGTAATGCTCACCAGAACGAGGGAATGAGTATGTGCCATTTACAAAATCTTGTAGTTGAGTCACGCTAACCATATGGAATTTTTGGTAGCCTTTGTCATAATCACCTAAAGTACTAGGAATACCTTTTGGGAACCATGAAAAGTGGTCAATATTTGCAGAATTCTGGATATCCAGGTAGATACCGGATAGGTTGAATGTTTCAATCTTACTTTCTTCTTGAACTACATCGTAGTAACTACATTCTACTTTGTAACTTGGCTCATTATTGAAAGTAAACAGATTTTTTATTGCGAGTACCAGCTCATCATAGGTATCGTACATAGTTGGTGTGTAATTATTGTACTCCCTTAGAGTATACTTGCCACCTGATTGATTGATAGTTAGCCCCATTGCGGAAGTGTCTAATACAACATCTCTTGATGTGTAATCAGTTGTCTTTAGTTTGATAATCTTATTTTGTTGAATATTGCCAGCAATATAGTTTTGAACACTACTATATTTGTAATTTGAATTGGTGCGTGCATTAATAATATCTGGATACAATCTACCATTACTGAGTGGATTTAGCTTGTAGTAATCAGCTTCGTATGCATTATCCAATATTAGTGAGTAATACAGTCCATTAAAGACTATGCTGGACATTTCACTCTCTAAATTGTAGTCACGCTGATCATTGTTTGTACTATCTATTACTTTGCTGTATTTAGCAAAATCAAAACCTGTGTCAATTACACCAGTGATTGTATATTCAACATTATCTGTGATAAATTTTTTGCCTATAATGTCATCCACTGTCATAATTTGGATAGTGTCATCACCTGATTTGTATGAATATTTTTGGAAGAATTTGAACATATAATCAGAAATTAAGCATTCATTAATGGATGTAGGCCAATGCCCGTTGGTACTCGTCAGTAGTTTGTAGCCTAATGCTTTGAGTTGTGCATTGGTCATAAAGTATATGTTGTTCATACTTGAAGGTGCGTAGTAATTGTATTCAGGATTCGCATAACTTATGCTGATATTGTCATATACAACTTTGATAATTTCTGCACCATAGGTGTTGGTAATATGCTGATAGTCTTTTTGAGTCAATGGCATACTAGAACCAGTACCGTAATATGTCTGATATTCTGGGTCAAAATATGATTTTTGGATAGTGGTGGTCTGTACACCATTTTCCTTTAGGCTCTCATACATAGATTGTGTTACATTGAATGCACTGAGTGTGTTGGATAGACCGAATAGAGCCAATGCTATGGCGGATAGTAAAATGGTGAAAAATAGTCGAACTTTTTTGTATTTTAGTCCGCTGGCACCAATCTTGATACAGTCGGTTGTTTTTAGTTTACTATTAATCAATCGGAAGCGGTGTCTTGGTTCTTTTTGGATATCGCTTTCTTTGGTTTGCTCAAATACCTCTTGATTACCCTCATCGGTAACTTTTGCAATCTTTTTGATTTCTTTGTTGAGTTCTTTGCTAGAAATAATCATAATTTCATCAGAACTAGATTTGAGCTTGTGACCAATCATATTCCATGCTTCGGGATTTAGGTTTTGGGCATCACGGATTTGGTACACTTCGTTGTTGATAACATTGATGTTACCAGAGACTTTGTGTGGCTCACGGAAGTGTTTTGTGGTGTCGCTAATTATCTTACCATCACGCAATTCTATAATTCGGTCGGCAAATAATTCGGCATTCTCGCGGTCGTGAGAAACAACCACTACCAATTTTTCTTGGGACAATTTCTTTAGTGTTTCGAACACTTGGGCACCCGTCTTGCTATCCAGAGCACCAGTTGGCTCGTCCGCCATAATTATATCGGGATTTTTGATCAACGCACGGGCGATAGCAATTCTCTGCTTTTGACCACCAGATAATTGGTTAGGTTTACGATTGGCGTATCCTGTTAGGTCTACTTTTTCGAGTAATTCATTGACCGCACGAGGGCTAGCTTTTTTACCCTGCAATTCTAGTGCTAGAGCGATATTTTTGGCTACTGTGAATTCGCCTAGAATGTTGTATTCTTGAAAAATAAATCCTAGGTAAGTATTACGGTAGGCATCAAAATCTTTTTCACGGAAGGTGCGTGAACTCTTGCCATTGATGATGATTTCTCCACTATCGAAGGAATCTAGTCCTCCCATAACATTTAGCAAGGTAGATTTACCACTACCACTCTTACCTAGCAAGAATACCATACCACGGTCGCCTAAGTTGAGTGAAACATTATCTAGAGCATATACAGTTTCGCTATTCCGCGACTTGTACTTTTTGGTTAAATTCTTTACCTCTAACATATTTATTACCTCTACTTTGTAGTAATACTTCATTATAATATATCCAAACACATAAGTCAACCGCAGTATGGATATTGCCAGGACTAATTTGACAAAAAATCAATTTTGGTCGACAAAAAGCGGTTAGGAATGAAAAATATAATTTACAACAATCAAATACTGATTTATGTAAAAAATAGAAGGATTTAAATAAGTTAATTAGTGTTTTATATTCTATTAAGAAATGCTGGTAACTAAGTAGGGGGAATTGTGTGAGAAATAATTGATAGGTTGAGTGAGAGGGGTTTTATTTATAAGAATTATTATTACTACGGGGGTGGGATTAATCTGCGTGGTGGGTTATGAATTTGATGAAAATTTATGCTGTATTAAGTATTTTCACATCGTAAAAAGAGCGGATTTAGAACCAAAGCTGAAGCTTTGGAACAAATATAATTATATGTTTTATTATATTGATTTTTTATGATGTATTATTATCTAAAAAACAAGGCTGAATTTGCCACTTTTGTGTATATAATATGGGTGTAACATTGGATAAAATGGTTGTTTTATTTTATTATAACAATTTAAGAAATATTTGAAATATATATATTTATTATAATATGTGAAGGTGGATTATATTTATTGTATCAGATTGGTAAAATAATAAGAATAGGTGGTGTTATCATATAAATTAAAGGTTGAGGAGAATGAAAAAAAAGTTTGTTCCGAGAATGGTGGAACAAACTTTTTTTGATATTTAATACATCCAAAACTTGTTGAGATAAATAGGTATTGATTAGTTATTTGATTGGTAATCTGCAATGGTTTTTAGCAATTCTGCGATGTTTTTGATGATTTTGTTTAGTTCGGTCTTGCTAGCACCCCTAGCCTTTGCTTCTTTGGCTTCATCACGGAGTTTGTCAATTAGTCCTTTTATCTCTTTGATACGTTTTTGTTTTTCGGTCTTTGTATTTGCTTTTGTATCAATTTTGTTTAGAGTTTCGTCTACTTGGGAACGAAGTTCTTGTTGTTGTTTTTTCAACTTTTTGTTTTCCTCAGCAATTTGTTGGTGAATAGCCATCAACTCATCTGCGTTTTCCTCTTTTTTCTTGGTTGTAGCAGTTGTTGTGCTTTTTGCTTTTGTAGAGGATTTTTTGGAAGAACCAGATTTTTCATCTTTTTTGTCTTTCATCTTCTTTACGGTAGATGATTTGATTGTGGATGAATTTTTGGTAGCAGTTTTCTTTGCGGTAGGTTGAGTGGTCTTTTCCTTTGTAGTACTAGTTGATTTCTTTGACTTTGGAGCGTCTGGAATGTTGGCTGTGATATCAACAAATTCGTTTGTACCCTTGCTAGCATTGGTGTTTGCCCAATCTATACCAATAGTGTCCTTAGTGTCGGACTTTTGCTCCTTGTTAGGTTGGTTATTAGCTGGGGCATTAACCTCTGGTGCTGGGGTAATTGGTTCTGGGATAATTGGTTCCGCTGGTGCGATAACTGGCTGGGTCTCAGGCTCTGGCATTGCGATAAATGGCTCTGCTGGGGCTGGCTCTATGATTGGCTCGTTTGGAGTAAATAGTGGCTCAGTGGTAGCAGGTTGTGCCAGTGTAAATTCAGAGAAGTCATCTGCTATTGGAGTAATTGGGGTAAGAACGATGTCTTGTGGCAAGGTAATCAAGCCTGGTTCATCATTTGTAGTAGGTTGAGATTTAGGCTCTTGTGGTGTTGCCTCGTCTTGTTGTAGGAAGTTCACCATATTACCATTGTCATCATATAGTTTGTGGAAGTCGCTAGCGGTATTACCCTCGGCTAGTCCACTAGTAGCACTGATTAGATTAGGTTCATCTGGTGCAAAATTATCTTTTGAAAAGTCGTGTTGTTGGTGACGTTTGTGAGATTTTTTGTCTAGTTTTGCACGTAGATTACTATTATCTACTTGGAGGTTCTCTACCTCCATAATCTTGGCTTGGATATCCAAGTCTTTGCGTTCGATTAATTTATCAAATTCACGAAGTTTACTTTTGAGTCTACCAATTTGGCTCTCGTAATCGTGCATAATCTCTGCTGTATCTTGGGAAACTTTTTGGAAAATTTCGTCATAGACACGTGTAGCAAAAGTATTGTATTCTGCTTTTAGGGCAAATTCCACGCTGGCTTTGCTATTATTGATTTCTTCTTTGCGTTTCTCTATCTCCACACGTAGTGCGTCTTGGGCAACTTTCTCTTTTTCTAGCATAGATTTTAGGTCTTTTTCTATCATAAGTTTTTTGTCCATTTCATCTTTTGCTTGTCTACGGTTATAGTTGATTTCCACACGGTTGGTTGTTTCTTGGATAGCGGCATCTAGGCGTTCTAGGTTCTCTTTGATAGCTTGCAATTTCTTGTTTGCCTCACGCTCCATATCATCCATATTTTGCTCGGCTGCACGATATTGCTTTTCTAGATTAACGATTTCTTCTTGAAGATTTAGTTTGCGAAGTAAGAATTCTTCACTCTCATCTATTGCACGAGTAATTAATTGTGCTCCGTTGATACCTAAGTCCTCAAAGTCGTATGGACTGTGCTCTACCTCATCACGCTTAGCCTTCTCTAACAAGCGTTGTTCTTCTAGGGCTTTTTTCTCTAAGTATTCACGAAGTACAGGGATACCACGATTAATTTCTTTCTTTGTGAACAATAATTCGTAGTCAAC
>JAFVZD010000037.1 GCA_017508345.1 Clostridia bacterium
CAAAGAGTAGTGATGCTGTGCTCAAAGAGCAAAAGGTGGGTATGGATGGTCTCAGTCAGACGGAAGTCATGGAGAGATTAAATCAGTATGGCAAGAATGAGTTGGCAGAAAAAAAGAAACATGGTAGGTTGTATAGATTTTTTAGTCAATTCAAAGACATTATGTTGATTATATTATTGATTGCTGCTGGTATCAATACGGTGATTGCGTTGGTGGAGCAAGTGTACACGGATCTAGTGGATGTGGCTATAATACTTACTATTGTATTACTGAATGCAATTGTTGGCTATATCCAAGAGAACAAGGCAGAGGATGCACTCAATACGCTAAAGAAAATGTCTCAACCATTCGCACGGGTCAAGCGTGCTGGAGTGATACAGAATGTACTGACTACTGATATTGTGCCGGGGGATATTATTGTATTAGAGGCAGGCGATGTATGCTGTGCGGATGTTAGGCTAATAGAGAGTGCTAGCCTGCAATGTGATGAGAGTTCACTCACGGGTGAATCCACTGTAATCAATAAGGATGCCACTACAGTATTACCTAATAATACTGCGTTGGGGGATAGGGTGAATATGGTATTTGGCGGTAGTGTGATTACATATGGTAGAGGTGTGGGAGTAGTGGTGGCTACAGGTATGAATACAGAAATGGGTAAGATTGCTAAGTTATTGGATGTGACAGAGGATGAGACTACTCCTATCCAACAAAAGTTAAATAAGTTGGGTAAGGTAATCAGTGTCATCATTATCTTGATAGCATTAGTAATATTCTTGATAAATGTAGTATTGGGCAGTAGTAATGTAGTAGATGCGTTGATGCTGAGTATTGCTATTGCGGTAGCGGCTATACCAGAGAGTTTGCCTGCTGTAATTACTGTGATATTGTCGCTAGGTGTATCGCGTATGAGCAAACAGCGTGCTATCATTCGCAAAATGCATGCTGTGGAGACTTTGGGCTCTTGTCAGGTTATTTGTAGTGACAAGACGGGTACACTTACTCAGAATAAAATGGCGATGCAGACAATAGTAGTGGATAATGAAGTGGTGGATTGCGATAAACTGGATGCCGGCAAATATCAGATAATTTTGCGTGCTATGACATTGTGTACTGATGTATCCAATGGAGCGGAGGGACTGGTGGGTGACCCTACAGAGATAGCGCTAGTGGAGTATGCTAGTAGCAAGGGAGTAAACAAATTCATACTGCAGAGATCTATGCAGAGAGTGGCAGAATTGCCATTTGACTCCAATAGAAAAATGATGACTACATTCAATAAGTCGGATGACAAGATAATAGGTTATACAAAGGGTGCACCTGATGTGCTACTCAGTAGGTGTAATAGGGTATTGCTGAATGGCAAAATCAGTACTATTACCGCGGAGATGACACAGACAATACTGGATAATATTGAGTTGTTGAGTAGTAAGGGACTTAGGACCTTGGGAGTGGCGTACAAGGTACATCGTACGGATAGCTATTCTCTAGCTGATGAGCAAGACTTGATATTCGTGGGAGTATTGGGTATGCGTGACCCACCTAGGCCAGAGGCAAGAGAGGCGGTGGCGATGTGTAAGAGTGCGGGTATAATACCTGTCATGATTACGGGTGACCATGTGACTACTGCTAGAGAAATCGCTAAAGAGGTGGGCATATATGAGGACGGAGATATGGTACTCACGGGGGCAGAATTGGACAAACTCAGTGACGAAAAGTACAGGAGTATTATTGAGAAAGTATCCGTCTATGCTAGGGTGAGTCCGGAGAACAAAGTGCGTATTGTGGATACTTGGAAAGCCTTGGGAAAAGTGGTGGCTATGACGGGTGATGGTGTGAATGATGCACCTAGTATCAAGCGTGCGGATATCGGTGTGGGTATGGGGGTAACGGGTACTGAGGTGACAAAAGAAGTAGCTGATATGGTACTAACGGATGACAATTTTGCTACTATTGTAGGTGCTGTCAAGGAAGGTCGCAAGACATATCAAAATATCAAAAAAGTGATATTATTCTTGTTTGCTACCAATATTGTAGAGGTGATGAGCCTATTACTAGTGACACTAATTGCACCAGAATTGATGTTTTTGAGTGCAATACAGATATTATTTATCAATTTGGTGACAGATACTCTGCCTGCTATTAGCCTGAGTGTAGAAGCAAGTGAGCCAGATATTATGCAGAGACCACCTAGAGAAAAGCACGAAGGTTTGTTTGCGGGCAATATGTGGAATCTAGTAGTGGCATCGCTATGGCAAGTATTAGTAGTGGTGGGTACATTCTTTGTAGTATACAATGTGACAATGGAAAATATGCTGGCTGTCACTATGTCTTTTGGTGTGCTCAGTACGACCCAACTATTCCATATGCTCAATGTTAGACAAGAGAAGAGTATTTTTACACAAAATCCTTTCCGCAACAAGATCTTGTGGATGACTATAATTTTGGGAGTGCTGATTAATATTATTATCGTGAGCATTCCTAGTGTGGCTAGTGTATTTGGATTGGTAAGTATGACGGCTATTCAATGGCTAATTGTGGTGGGATTGGCACTCACTATTATCCCTGTAATGGAAATATTCAAATGTATTAGACAGATAAGAAATAAATAAATTAATAAAAAAACCGCTAAAAAAAATTGAGTACAAAAAAACACGAACTAAAAAAACAAAAATCTGCCTCGCTATGGGTGAGGCAGATTTTTTTTGGGGTAACTAGTAGCATAAAAAATATTACAGGTAGATATTAAATATAAACTCTGATCTATTTACGGTATGGGGAATTTTGTGTCAAAATAAACATCCGCCCTAAATAAAAGCAAAGGGGCAATAGTGGAGAAAATGTGGTGGATAAATTGTGGGGCAACTCTTTACTTTTGTGGAGAAATGTGGTAAAATATGAGATATTAATAAAAAAGAGGTCAATGTATGCAAAAAGGCACAAAGGAATGGAATGATGAGGTAGAGTATTTATCGCGCACGCAGGCGGCAATAGATAGTAAGGTAGATCAGATCAAAATGGCCATTGAGGAGAGACGTCCAATAGTAGAGGAGATGAAATATCAATACACGCATCAGACACGAGATCTAGATTATTTTGAAAAGAGCCAAGTGTACCAACGAATTGATGAATTTATGATATATGCCAATGAGCAACTGGAGATAGCGGAGGAATTGGGTAAGACGCGTCTATGCCCGTATTTTGCTAGAGTGGATTGGGAGGACAAGGAAGGCAAGATGCCGGTGTATCTGGGGCTCAGGAGTATTGACGATGGTAATGACTATTATGTAATAGACTGGAGAGCACCTATTGGAGAGTTGTATTATGAATATGGCTTGGGCGAGGCAAAATTTGAGACACCGGAGGGTGAGGTGCATGGGGAGGTGACACTCAAGCGTCAGTATGACATCAAGCGAGGGGAACTCGTGGATGTGTATGATGTGGACATCAATATTTTTGATGAATATCTCCAAAAGGTACTAGCGAGAGTGAACACTACGCGATTACAGAATGTAGTGAGTACCATTCAACGCGAGCAGAATGCAATCATTAGGAATCTAAAGAGTGATATGCTAATAGTACAGGGTTGTGTAGGTAGTGGCAAGACGACAGTAGCATTGCATCGTATAGCGTATATGTTGTACAGATTACCCAGCATTCAATCTAGCAATGTATTGATTATTTCGCCTAATGAGTTATTTACTCGTCATATATCTGGGGTATTACCAGAGCTAGGTGAAAAGAACACTAGGAGTGCTACATTCAGTAAGTTTGCCAAGAGATTACTCAAGATACCTACCAATGTGGAGTCACAAGACGAATTTGCTAGTAGATTGAGTGAGTCTAGTGAGAGAGAATACAATCAGGCGGTATCCAAACTCAGCCCAGGCATTAGGGACAAGATGTTGAGATTTGTACGCAAGTATGATGCGAGCATTAGATTTAGCAATGGGCTAAGTATTAGACAAAAGCAATACCCTAGAGTGATGCTAGATGAATGGTGGCACGATGAGTACAAGGGGGAGAGTATGCCCAAGAAACTCAGTCTAATCATAGATCGAATTGTCAAGGACAATCATATCAAGAGCAACAATTTGGTAGACGCTATTAGGCAAGAATTGGACAAGCGAATGTCACGCAAGATTGATATGTACACAGTGTACAACGCCTTTCTCAAGCATTGTGGCTATGACGAGATGGGGGATATGGAGTGTATCAAGTATGATGATGCGATATTATTATGCGTAATGAGGGAAATATATGATGACATCAATGTCAAGATGGACATCAAGCAGGTAGTGATAGATGAGGCGCAGGAGTATCCTGAGGTATTTGTAGATTTGCTCATGAGAATATTCCCGAGGGCACAATTTAGCCTATATGGTGATGATTATCAGCAGACTACACCGGGAGCGGTATCTAGTCTAAGGGATTTGACCGTACTCAATCCTCAGAATGCTACATATGTAGTATTGGACAAGACATATCGTAGTACAGAGGAAATAATGCAGTATGCAGATGATAGACTGGGACTAGAGTATCACAATGCTTTTAGATTGAATTCGGGTAATCCAGTAGAGGAGATACAGTGTGCGGATAATATCAATCAGGTGGCACAACAGGTATTAGGAATATTGGAGCGAGTAATACCGGATGGCAAGAATGTGGGTATAATAGTAGGGGATACAGATATGGCCAATGCGGTATATGCGGAACTAAACAAGGTGATACCGCATAGGATAGCCAATATTAACAATAGTCACATTAGTAGTGATAGACAGGTACAGATATTGCCTGTGAGTATTGCAAAGGGACTGGAGTATGATACAGTGATAGTGATTGAGAATGGTGGACTATTGGGTACAAAGGAGACATCACATCATTATATAGCGTACACAAGGGCTATCAACAAATTGTATGTTATCAAGAAATAGTGAGTAGGAGAGAATATGAATTTTAAGAAAATTTTAGCACAAAAAATCAAGGTAGATGGTGTATCTACTGAGGATATAGAGAATATGCTGAGTACACCACCAAGTGTGGAGATGGGAGACTATGCGTTGCCGTGTTTTGGATTTGCTAAGATACAGAGGTGTAGCCCTATGCAGGTGGCAGAGAATATCGCAGGTAGTCTCAGTCAAGACGAATTGATTAGTCAGGTAAAGGTAGTGAATGGTTATCTGAATATTTATCTAGATAGGGCGAGGGCTACAGAGGCTATTGTGAGTGAACTATTAGCCAAAGAGGATATAGCGAAGAGTGACATAGGTAAGGGCAAGCGTGTATGTATAGACTTTAGTAGTGTGAATGTAGCCAAGGCACCTCATATTGGACATTTTAGCAACACTGTAATAGGAGCGAGCATATCTAGGATTTATGAGAAAATGGGTTATGAGGTAATCAAGCTCAATTATCTAGGGGATTATGGTACACAATTTGGTAAACTGGTGTGTGCATATCTCAAGTGGGGAAACAGGGCGGATGTAGAGGCTAGAGGAATAGATGCATTACAAGAATTGTACATTAGGGTGAATGAGGAATGTGACAAGGATGAGGCGCTACTAAATGAATGCAGAGAGACATTCAAAAAACTGGAGAACAAGGACCCACAGGTATTGGAGTTATTCGAATGGTTCAAGCAACTCTCTATCAATGAGGTAAAAAAGACATTATTTGAGCCGCTAGGTATAACATTTGATGACTGGCGTGGAGAGCAACATTATGCTCAATATACGGATAGAGTTTTGGGTGAATTGGAGAGTAGCGGTGTAGCCAAGATTAGCCAAGGTGCGTTGGCGGTGGATCTAGAGGACTACAATCTGGGTGTAGCATTGGTCAGGCAATCTAATGGTACTACATTGTATCTAACTCGTGATATTAGCACTGCTCTAGACAGAAAGCGAGAGTATGACTTTGACAAGTGTATCTATATAGTGGGTGTGGAGCAAAAATTGCATTTTGCACAATTATTCAAGATATTAGAGCTAATGGGGAATGCTTGGGCAAAGGACCTATTGCACCTAGTGAATGGAAGACTGAGATTGCCAGAAGGTAGGCTGTCTAGCAGGAAAGGCAATCAGGCGTTAGCAAAAGACATTATGGCTACTAGTATCCAAAAGGCTGAGGAAGTAATGCGTGAGCGTGGTGTAGCGGTAGACAAGGACAGAGCCAAGGACATAGGACTGGGAGCATTGGTATTCAGTGCACTCAAGACGGATATCAGCAAGGATAGTGTATTTGTGCTAGAGGATGCAATTAACTTTGATGGTGAGACAGGACCGTATCTGATGTATACCCATGCTAGGTGTGCTAGTATATTGCGCAAGGCTAATATAGTAGACACAGATATTGATTGTACTATACAGCCGGATAATACATGGGAAGTGGTAACAGCTATCAATAAATATAGCATGGTGGTAGCTAATGCTTGTACAGAGAATGAGCCAAGTATACTAGCTAGATATTTATTGGAGTTGGCTAGTGTATTCAACAAATTTTATCATGACAACAGGATAATCACAGAGCAAGATGAGGTAACCAAAAAGAATGTAGCGATTACCAGTCTGGTAGCTAGAGTGATAAAACAAGGTTTGGCAATACTGGGAATAAATGCACCGGATGAGATGTAAAAAAATAATTAGACATATCTATGGATGTGTCTTTTTTTTGTTATCAAAAGTCTGAGAGTATAATAATATAATCTATGAGGAGGTGTATTATGGATGTGTCGGGATTGATGGATATATCTAGTGTGTGGGTGTTGCTGATAGTAATGCTTTTGTCTATGATACCTATGGTAGAGAGTAGGATAGGTATACCCATAGGTGTGTCAGCGGATATCTGGGGGACGGGGACATTGGATGTGTGGCAATCTATGTTGGCGGGGATAATAGGATCTAGTGTAGCGGGTGTAGTGCTAGTATTATTGTATCATCCTATCAAGAGATATTTAGCGAGGTCCAAGATGTTGAGTAAGATTTATAATGCAATAGGTAGTAAGTTGCTCAACAAATTCAATAGAAAAAAGAAAGAGAATGTAGACATCAACGAGGTGGAATATGTATTGCAACAACAGAAAAAATACAGAGCCAAGGTGTGGGGATTATTACTCTTTATGATACTGCCAGTACCCGGCTCAGGCGTGTGGAGTACTGCGGTATTGGGTGGAATATTGGGGCTAAAAAATAGGGATAGTATTATGGTAGTGGTACTAGGTAGCATAGTATCATGTGCCTTTGTAGCGGTATTGTCTGCGATATTATTGGAATACATTACTCTAGCATTAATTATAGGTGTAATAATTGGTGTATTGTACGGATTATGCAAAGCATTGGAGGTAATAATATCTGCTTGTGGGCAA
>JAFVZD010000038.1 GCA_017508345.1 Clostridia bacterium
AAAAACATTATATTTGTGGACCAAACTCTGCGTAAAATGTCGAAATTTGGTAGGTTGTAAACACTATGCATAGTATACAAAAGGAGAGGCAAACACCTCTCCTAAGAAATAAATATTATTTATGCTAATTTGGCGATGCTCAGGCGGATTTTTTCCTCTTTGTCGCGTAGGTCTTGCAAATCTTTGCGGTATTTGTCCACTACTTTTTGTGGTGCTTTGGCAATAAAGCCAGCGTTGAGTAGTAAGTTATCCAACCTATTAGCCTCATCCAGTACTTTTTGCAATTCGCTAGAAAGTCTATTCTTTTCGGCATCCACATTGATTAATTCACTACCATCTAGGTATAGTAGATAGTATGGTGTAGTAATCAAAATATCTTGCTTTGCACTACTCTCTGCGTCCACTACATTGATAGTAGTATTGGTGAGTTTTTGGATATAGGTAATATTCTCATCTAGGTTATCTCGAGTACCACGGACAAACAACTTTGCAGTGAGTGTGCGTTTTGGCTCGCACTTGTATTCGGTACGGATATTACGGATACCACGAGTGAGCTCCATAATGGATAGCATTTGCTCACATTCGGTAGGAGCGTTGAGTGCAGGCTCTACGGTAGGCCAAGCACCGTGTGTCACAGGCTCGCCCATAATGCTAGTGTGTATCTCCTCTGTCACGAATGGAATGAATGGGTGTAGCATAGTGAGGATATTACTCAATACATATTTGAGTACGGATGCTGTGGTATTCACAATACTGATATTATCACTTTGCATATTAGGCTTGGAGAATTCGATGTAATAGTCACAGAATTTGTACCAAGCGAAGTCGTAGATTTCGGTGAGAGCCATACCTACCTCAAAGTCCTCTAAGAATTTGGTAACGCGTGCGATGGTATTATTTAATTCGCTCAAAATCCACTTGTCTGCTAATTGCAATTGACAATCTGCTATTGGGAAGGTTGCGTGAGAGGATATATTCATCTCTACAAATCTACTAGCATTCCAAATCTTGTTGATAAAACGGCGTGCTAGGTCTAGTTTGGAATTGTCAAAACGGATATTACCCTCTATGGACATACCATGTACTAGGGCGAGTCTCAATGCGTCTGCACCAAAGTCACGGATAACATCATCAGGGTCAATACCGTTACCTAGGTTTTTGCTCATTTTGCGTCCTTGTCCATCTAGCACTAGTCCGGTAGCCACAACATTGTGGAATGGCATTTTACCATTCAATTCTACACTCATAAATAGCATACGAGATATCCAGAATGTGAGGATGTCGGTAGCGGTAACTACTAGGTCATATGGGTAGTAGCGTTTGAGCTCTGCTGTATCCTCAGGCCAACCCAAGGTAGATAATGGCCAGATACCACTACTGAACCAAGTGTCTAGCACATCAGGGTCTTGGGTCAAGTCAGATTTGCCACATTTAGGGCAAGCACCGCCCTTGACACTAGCGAATACTTCGCCACAATGATTACAGGTGTAAACTGGTATACGGTGACCAGACCACAATTGTCTAGATATGCACCAGTCTTGGATGTTATTTAGCCACTCGTAGATACGCTTTTTGGCACTATCTGGCAGGATACGAACTTCGCCAGCGTCCATAAAGACCTTGGTCTTGGCAGCAATCTCACGCATACTAACGAACCATTGCTCACTAATAAGGCTCTCTACTGGTGTGTGGCAACGCTCACAGCAACCTACCTTATTTTGGTAATCCTCTACCTTGTGCAATAGTCCAATACTATCTAAGTGTTTGGCTACTGCCTCGCGAGCCTCCAATCCTCGTAGTCCAGCGAATTCGCCACAAAGCTCGTTGAGAGTACCATCCTTGTTGATTACTTGGCAAAAACCTAAATTGTGCTTTTTGCCTAGGTTGTAGTCATTGATGTCGTGGCTAGGGGTAACCTTGAGTGCACCTGTACCGAATGATGTATCTACATAACTATCTGCTATTACAGGAATGGTCCTACCCAATATTGGGAGAATTACATTTTTGCCGACAAATCGAGCATAGCGAGAGTCATCTGGATTGACTGCTACTGCCAAATCACCAAATAATGTCTCGGGACGAGTGGTAGCCACTACTAGGTAATCCTTGTCACTACCCTCTACATAGTAGCGGATGTGGTACAATTTGGATGCTGTATCGTGGTAATTTACCTCTATATCAGATATAGCGGTATTACAGTGTGGACACCAGTTGGTGAGTCTCTCACCGCGGTAAATCAAGCCCTTTTGCCACAATTCTACAAAAGCCTCGTTTACTGCCTTATTGCGGATATCGTCACGGGTAAAGGCGAGTTTTGGCCAGTCAGGCAATACACCAAGTGCCTTTATCTGGTCTAGGATATAACCGCCGTACTCCTTGTACCACGCCTGCATCTCTACCTCAAATTCGTCACGGGTCAAATCCTCTTTGCGGATACCACGCTTAGCCAAATGGCTAACTACCTTGGCCTCGGTAGCAATGGCTGCGTGGTCAGTACCCGGGATGTACTCTACATCGTAGCCTGCCAGTCTCTTGTATCTAGCGATGATGTCAGGTATAGTGTGATTGAGTGCGTGACCTATGTGCAATCTACCGGTAATATTTGGTGGTGGCATTAGTATAGAATACTTAGGCTTGTGACTATTCAAATCACCTGCAAAAGTCTGTTCCTCTATCCATTTGTCATAAATTCGTTTCTCAAAATCCTTTGGGTTATAAGTTTTTTCCATAATAACATCCTCTTTATCAAAAAAAATTTAGTAATTATAACATAATTACATACAATAGTCAACCTA
>JAFVZD010000039.1 GCA_017508345.1 Clostridia bacterium
ACTAAAAGAATTTATCACTGCCAAGACCGGTTCTATTTCATCAATACAGCGTAGACATTCTGTAGGATTCAATAGGGCGGCTAGGATAATGGACCAGATGGAACAGGCAGGTTTTGTATCCGCTAGCGATGGTAGTAGCAAAAATAGGACTATTATAATTACCATGGAACAATACGAAGAAAGATTTGGTAATGACTAGGAGAATATATGACAATCAAAGAATTACAACAGAAAAAAGTATGTGTTATCAGTCTAGGGTGTGACAAGAATAGAGTGGATGCAGAGAGAATGCTATACAAACTGAAAGAATTCGGTATGACCATTCTATCAAATCCCCAATTAGCCGATATTGTTATAGTCAATACATGTGCCTTTATCCAATCCGCTAGACAAGAAAGCATTGACGAAATACTGAGTTTGGTGGATTACAAAAAGCAAAATTTACAAAAATTAATTGTAGTAGGATGCTTGCCAGCAAAGGCTAATGTAGATGTATTACAAATGATTCCCGAGGTAGACGCCACACTGAATACCCGATGTGAAGACGAATTGATACCACTAATCGCAAAATTGTATGCATGCAAATTGGATGAACCAACTACGACTATCGCACCTTGCCAAAGAATAATGTCCACTATGCCACACACTGCATTCCTAAAAATTGCAGATGGTTGCAACAACAAATGTTCTTATTGTACCATTCCCCAAATCCGAGGTGCATATGTATCTACTCCTATTGAGGTATTAGTGAACGAGGCAGAGGCATTGGTTGCTGGTGGTGTGAGAGAACTCATATTAGTAGCTCAAGATGTCACTCGTTACGGAGAGGATTTGTACAAAAAACATAGATTGGTAGATCTAATACAAGAATTGAGCAAGATTCAGGACCTCAAATGGATAAGACTGCACTATTGCTATCCCGAATTTGTGCGAGATGACCTCATTAACGAAATAGCCACTAACCCCAAAGTATGCAAATATATGGATATCCCTATTCAACATATCGATAACGATATTCTCAAAAATATGAATAGGGCCAGTACATATGAGCGAGTTACCACACTGATCACAAAATTACGCAACGCCTGTCCTGATATCACAATACGCACCAGTATAATTGTGGGTTTTCCAGGAGAGGACAACACCAAATTTAACAATTTGGTAAAATTTCTAGAGGAATACAAATTGGACAATGTAGGATTCTTCCCATACTCTAGAGAAGAGAACACTGTAGCATATGACCTAGATAATCAAGTACCAGAAAGAGTCAAAACTACTAGATTGCAAAAACTAGTAAAATTACAGACCAAAATAATGCAAGACAAACAAGCCAATCGCATTGGTACGAGTATGCTAGCAGTATGTGAGGAAATACAGGATACACATTATGTATTTAGATCACAATACGATTCACCTGAGATTGATAGTGTAATAGTAGTGCTACGAGATAATAGCACTCCACTAGTGGGATTGGGAGAATTTTGTAATATAAAAATAATAGGGTTGATACAACCTTTTGATTTGCAAGGAGAAATAATATGAATTTACCTAACAAACTCTCATTTATGAGAATATTCTTGGTGCCATTAATATATATTTGTTATTTGGCAATACCAAAACCATACGGACCATTAATAGCAGTATTGTTATTCATAACTGCTGCAATCACTGACCAACTAGATGGTCACATCGCCAGAAAATACAATCAAGTAACCGATCTAGGCAAATTATTAGATCCAATGGCGGATAAATTATTATATTGCGGGAGTATGTTCCTAATCGTATTGGATGGCACCATACTAGCACCTTGGGGAATTATTGGACTATTCATTGTATTCGCTAGAGATACTCTAGTGAATGGTATCCGCCAAATAGGTGCTACCAAAGGTGTGGTATTCGCAGCCGCTCTTAGTGGCAAATTAAAAGCTATATTTGCATACATCTTTATACCAATGTTTATGTATTTGGCAGCAGATCTAGGCAATGGAGTAGGTGCATGGGCTACTATTGATTACATTATGACTATTTTGGCTTATGTAGTATATGCAGTAGCAATTGCAGTGACTATTTGGTCTGCTATTGATTACACGGTAAAAAACAAAGAGGTATTGAGAACAAATACAAATGAAAGCTAATTTAATAATTATAGACACACAGGATAATCTAACTCATTATGAGGAGTTGTATTCTGCGTTACAAAATAAATTAATAACAAGTACAGTAGAATTTACCAATACTACTGTATTTTCTGATTATGAGGATGCTTTATCGGATATTACCAAATTTATAGGCAAATTCACAGTAATTATCCATAATCTAAGTAACCAAACAAGAGCAAAAGTACTATTAGACCAAGTATTAGTTGATTATTATCATGCCCAAGCAAAATCAAATGATGATTTGACTACTTATAGCGCTCAAAATGCTATGTGTTATGTACTAGATATACAGACAGTCATTCATAACATACACAATATAGTTTTTCCTGTAAATGACATCAAACCTTGTGCATTTTTGCAAGTATATGGTTTATCCAAAACCCAAATCAGAGAATTGTATAGCGAGATACCCAATAGTAGGGATTTTGATATAGCAATATTTGTAAAGGATATGGTAGGGCAGGTATCCATTACACCAAAGCAAGATTATCCCAGTAATTTTGTTGATAACTTCTTGCGTAATGTCCATCTACAATTCCAGAATAATTGGTTCGGTGATACCCAAGATAGTTTGTTAGATAGGCTAAATGAGATATTGAGCATACGCAAACTGAATTTGTGTGTAGCGGATAGTTTGACCAAGGGAGAATTTCAACAATATTTATGCCAACATGAAGAATTGTTGAATGAGCATATCAGCGAAATATTCACTATTACACAAGAATATGATTTTCAATTTGAATTAGGTATTGACATGGAATTTTTGGAGACTCATACTACCAACGGGGTAGATATGGCATACGAGATGAGTGCTGTTATGATGGAAAAAGGTATGGCAGACATCGTTATTTCCCTGTGTGGAGACCAAGATACTTGGTTTGTGTCCATTGGAGACAAACAAGCAATACATGTGTACAAATACACCAATACCAATAATTTAAAAGTTATGTGCAATCAAGCAATTTTCAAATTATTAAAAAAACTTCGAGAAAACCAATTGTATTTTTTTGAAAATAGTGTATAATTAGAACATATGTATCACAAATGACAAGGAGAGTGTTTTATTATGAATGACAAACAATTAGCTTTAGAGAATGTTATTGCTCAGATTGAGAAGCAATTTGGTAAAGGTGCCATAATGAGACTGGGGGATAGCACTAGACAAAAGGTGGATGTGTATTCTACTGGGTGCCTTACACTAGATATCGCACTAGGTATAGGCGGTATGCCTAGAGGTAGGATTGTAGAGATATATGGTCCTGAGTCCTCAGGTAAGACCACAGTGGCACTACATGTAGCCGCAGAGGCTCAAAAGGCTGGTGGTACAGTTGCTTTTATTGATGCAGAGCACGCACTAGACCCTGTGTATGCTAGCAAATTGGGTGTAGATATTGATGCATTATTTATTGCTCAACCAGATAATGGTGAGCAAGCGTTGGATATTACCGAGAGTCTAGTACGCAGCGGTAGCATTGACTTGATAGTGGTAGATAGCGTAGCAGCATTGACGCCAAAGGCAGAATTGGATGGTGAGATGGGGGATGCTCATGTAGGTTTGCTAGCTAGATTAATGAGTCAAGCAATGCGCAAGCTCACTGCAATTATCAGTAAGACTAATACTTGTGTAATATTTATCAACCAATTGAGAGAGAAAGTAGGTGTGATGTTTGGTAATCCTGAGACTACCACAGGTGGCAAGGCGTTAAAATTCTACTCCAGCATTAGGTTAGATGTACGCAAGACAGATGCTATCAAAGAAGGCACTGAGGTGATCGGTAATAGGACAAAGATCAAAATTGTCAAAAATAAATTGGCTCCACCATTTAGAATTGCTGAATTTGATATCATCTACGGCGAAGGTATATCCAGTGCAGGCTGTATATTGGATTTGGCTATAGAAAAAGGATTCTTGCAAAAGAGTGGTGCATGGATTGCTTACCAAGGCGAAAAGATTGGACAAGGCAAAGAGAATGCCAAGACTTATCTCAAAGAACACCCAGAATTGTGTGAGGAATTGAGACAAAAAATTATGTCTACTGTTAATTTGTAGAATAAATGGAGGAAGGTATGTTGAGTTTAATGGGAATGTATATTAGTTGGCCCATTCTAGTTGTTATTATCTTAGGTGGATTAGGAATAGGAATGCTTATTGGTGCTTTGATCAAATCACATCCTACCACACACACGAGTAGTACATATAGAGAGAGCAGTAATAGTACGGGGAGAATAGGTGGTAGTATCAGTAGCGGTGGTAGTACTACCAATGATTACGAATGGTCTAGTAGTACCAAGCATGAGGATGTACAAAAGCAAATTCAGATCTTGGAGCAGGAGAATACCAAATTACGCAAACAAGAGACCGCTCTCACAGAAAAAGTAGAGAAACTGACAAAAAAACAAAAAGAAGTAGAGCAAAAGCTAGAGAAAATTGCCAAAGAATTGCAAAGCGAGGAACACCCTGTGTACAATCAAGTAATGCGAGTAATCAGTATCCTCAGCAGGAATACAGTACTATCTAGATTTATCAATGGCCCTACCGAGGATGACCTAATCCAAGATGCTATCCGTAGTGGTCTAATTAGACATGAGGAAAAATGGTTTGATTCCAACGGTGTAGAGGTGGCAAATAATAGAATAGATTTGATGGATTACTTGAATAATCAGACATTTGACCCTAATCGCGGTAGGCGTATTTAGATAAAATTACAACTTTATACAAACGCAAAAAGTCCCAGCAGTTCGATAACTACTAGGATTTTTTTGTTTTTTAGTCAACTAATAGAAAAATTTTAAAAATATTAAAAAAAC
>JAFVZD010000003.1 GCA_017508345.1 Clostridia bacterium
AGCCTAGACTATAGCGTAATGCGTACCAGTTTATTGGGTGGTTTGCTAGGTAGTACCGCTACCAATTTTGCCAAAAAGAACCGTGATTTTGCATTGTTTGAGATTGGTAGAGTATTCGTAGCTCCAGATAACTATACTGATTTGCCTACCGAATTAGATCATCTAGCATACATTACTACACAAATAGATGCAGATTTCTTTAGCACAAAGTCAATTTTAGAGCGTATCGCATTGAGTTATAATATCACATTCAACTATAGACAGAGTATCCTACCTTATCTCCACCCTAATATCTGTGCCGATGTACTTTTTGGGAATAAGACAATAGGCCATATAGGTAAAGTTCATCCAAAAGTATTGCAAAACTACGACATTTCAGCCGATGCATATTACTTTGAGATTGATTTGGGTATGATTCCTACCAAAAAAGTAAAGAAAATCAAGCAGTTGTCCAAATTCCCTAGTGCTACCAGAGATTTGGCAGTACTAGCAGATTTGAGTATCCCAGTAGGAGATATGGTGAATACTATCTCTAGATCAGGTGGACAATTACTACAGAATGTAGATGTGTTTGATGTTTACTCTGGTGCAGAGATTCCCGAAGGACAAAAGAATGTTGCATTCAAGTTGACATTCCAAAAAATGGATGCTACACTGCTTGCTGATGAGATTAATACCGCTTTTGACAAAATTTTGAACGATTTGACTACTAAGTTTAATGTAAAACTAAGATAATTTAGGAGTTTTTTATGATTTATTTGGATAATTCCGCTACTACCGCTACACGCCCAGAGGTCGCAAAGTTTCTACATGATGCTACATTAGATATGTATTTTAACCCTAGCTCTGTGTATTCACCTGCCATTAATGTTAGGCGAGAATTGGATACCGCTAGACAAAATATCTTGAGCCTACTAGATGCTCCACGCGATGGATTGGTGTACTTTACTGGTAGTGCCACCGAGGCTAACAATATCATTTTGCACGGCCTTATCAAAAAGCACAAAAAGGCACTAATTAGCATTGGTGAGCACCCTAGCATATACGAGACTGCAAAGGCTATGGCTAACCAAGGCTACGATATCCAGTTCATTAGGCTCACCCAAGAGGGTGTGGTGGATACTGAGCATTTGACACAATTGCTAGATAGTGGAGATGTAGGTTTTGTATCCTTTATGCATGTGAGCAACGAGACAGGTGCTATCAACGATATCTTGGCACTAAACAAACTCATCAAATCCAAGCACCCTAAATGTATTGTGCACTGCGATGGCGTGCAAGCATTTATGAAAATACCTTTTAGTGTTACCGAATTGGGCATTGATGCATATACCATTAGTTCACACAAAATACATGGACCAAAAGGTGTGGGTGCCTTCTTTATACGCAAGGGTATTACTATCGCACCTAGTATCTTTGGTGGTGGCCAAGAGTCCGGTATCCGCCCGGGGACCGAGAATGTACCAGGTGTGCTTGCATTTGTACTAGCTGCCAAAATTATGCAGGACAAACTTGCTTCCAATTATTCACATGCATTGCAAATCAAGACACATATGATCAAACGCTTGAGTGAAAAATGTACTGGTTTCAGCATCAACGCACTCAATACACTCACTTCTCCCAATGTCCTGTCTGTATCCTTTCATGGCTGCCGTGGAGAGGTATTGCTACATGCATTAGAGCAACACCAGATATATGTTAGTACAGGTTCGGCTTGTAGTAGCCGTATCTCAGGTAATAGAATATTGCAGGCTATGGGACAAGACCAATCCCTAATAGATGGTAATTTGCGTTTTAGTTTCAGTGAATACAACACTATTGCCGAGATTGATGTGGTAGTGGAGCGTTTGGCTGAAATTTTGGAAAAATACAACAAAATAAGGAAATAACAAAAAATGAAAGTTTTATTACTAAAATATTCCGAGATTCACCTCAAAGGCAACAACCGTAGCTTTTTTGAGAATGCACTTATCAAGAATATCAAATCCGCTCTAAATGGAGAGGAATACAAATTCCAGCATATCAGTGGCAGATATGTTATTTCGGATTACAACGAATTGCGTGAATCTGAGTTGATCGCTAGACTGACCAAAGTATTTGGCCTCCACTCCATTAGCCCTAGCGTTGTTGTTCCATCTATGCCAGATGAGATTTATTCGGCTTTGGCTAAACTCAATATCCAAGGTAAATTTAGAGTGAATACTCGTCGTGCTAGCAAGATTTTTCCAATCAAATCTATGACCCTGAGTGCAGAGGCGGGTGGTGTGATACTAGATAATTGCCCAAATGCAGTGGTAGACTTGCACAATCCTGATGTGGTAGTCGAGATAGATATTCGTGAAAATGGCTTTACCTATATATCTACTACTAGTATAGATTGTGCAGGTGGTATGCCAGTGGGTACTGCGGGCAAAGGTTTGTTATTACTGAGCGGTGGTATAGATAGCCCAGTAGCTGGTTATTATATGGCTAGACGCGGTATGGTAGTCAATGCGTTGCATTTTCATAGTTTCCCTTATACTAGCGAATTAGCCCGCCAAAAAGTTATTACACTCGCCAAAATTATGAGTAGATATCTAGGACCTATCAAACTGCATTTTGTGTCGTTTACCCAAGTCCAAGAGGCCATCAACCGCCATTGTGATCGTGACTATATGATTACCATAATGCGTAGAATTATGATGCGTATTGCTACTAGATCATCCCACGATATCCATGCTGGTGCTATCATCACAGGTGAGAGTCTGGGACAAGTGGCTAGCCAAACCCTAGAGAGTATTACCAGTACTAGTGCTGTCACAACATTGCCGATATTTAGACCACTCATAGGTTTTGGTAAATTAGACATTATTAATGTCGCTCGCAAAATCGACACCTTTGATACCAGCAACCTCCCTTATGAGGATTGTTGTACTGTATTCTTGCCAAAGAACCCTATTACCAAACCTCGTATACCTAAGGTGGAGGCTGAGGAGGCAAAACTAGATATAGACAAACTAGTGGATGAAGCATACGCTA
>JAFVZD010000040.1 GCA_017508345.1 Clostridia bacterium
GCGGTATAATTGACTGTACCACTGATCTGGATATTGATGTATGTTGCAGCCAGTACTTGGGTAATCAGCATTACGATTAATACTGCTGTCAATGCAGTAAACCCCAACACAACTGCAGGTTTTTTCATCTATCTTTACCTCTCCTATTTAATTTTTATATTATTATTGTACCAAAAAAATTAATATTTATCAAATGATTTTACATATATTTTTTAATTTTTTTAGAAATTTTACCAAAAAGCACAATTTTTTGTGTTTGTTGAATCAAAATACATCAAATTCCACAAAAAAAGAGTATCAAGTATACTCCACTTCTACACTTGCCTCTTTTGATAGTTTTGGACTAAATTTGTCCGGATAATTATCAAATGAAATAAGGCAAGAAATTAAAAAGGTTAATTTTTTTGCAAAAATCAACCTTTAATTACAAAGTTCACTAGGGAGAGTGAATTTCGGCACAAGTGCGGGTGAAATCAATTTAGGAATTTTTTGATTTGGCGGAGGGCGTTTTTTTCCAGCCTGCTGACTTGTGCCTGACTAATGCCGATATCATCACTAACCTCTATCTGAGTGCGTCCCATATAGTAGCGTAGTAGGAGTATGCGTTTTTCGCGTTCGCCCAATGTATCTAGGGCATCTAGGAGAGTAACTCTATCTATCCATTTTTCTACAGTATTGTATGTGTCGGCTAGGTGTTCGCCTAATTCTAGTGCATCCTGATCATCGCTATAGATAGGCTCGGACAAACTGAGTGGCTCAGTAATAGCATCTATGGCACAGGCTACATCTAGGTAGGCTTCTCCTAGGTCGGATGCAATCTCCTCTAGTGTGGGGTCGCGTTGGAGTGAAGAAAAGAGATGTTCTCTGGATTGCAACGCACGATAAGCGATATCGCGTAGGCTTCGGCTGACGAGTACTGCGTTGTTGTCACGCAAGAATCTACGGATTTCGCCCATAATCATAGGCACTGCATAAGTAGAGAATTTGACATTGAGTGAGGTATCAAAGTTGTCTACCGCTTTGATTAGTCCCACGCAACCTACTTGGAACATATCGTCTGCACTGGAATGGCGGTGGAGAAACTTTTGGACTACGGATAGCACCAATCTCATATTGGCATATATGAATTGCTGTTTGGCATTATCATCGCCAAGGCGGATGCGTTGCATTAGCATATCCTGCTCTATAGCGGTTAATTTGGGTAAAGTAGCGGTATTTACACCGCAGATAACAACTTTATTCATATACACCTCGATACAAAAGTTTAAGTATATTGTGGGCGAGGTGAAATATTTTTACACCTAATAATTATTAATTTTGGCAATATTTTTTTTGAGTTTATTCAAAATCTTTTTTTCGATACGAGAAATATAACTCTGCGATATGTGTAGCATTTCGGCGACTTCGCGTTGGGTATGGGTATCACAACCATCTAGACCAAAACGCATAGCCATAATACCGCGGTCTTTTGCGTCTAATTTGTCTAGCACGAGGTAGAGTGTTTCGTTTTCGAATTGTGTCTCTAGGTTGCTAAATGCCTCATCGCAATCCATACCCAATATGTCTGCGAGCAACAATTCATTACCATCCGCGTCAAAGCTAAGTGGCTTGTCTAGACTGATTTCATTCTTTAACTTGCTAGTTTTGCGAATATGCATAAGTATTTCATTCTCTATACAACGGCTAGCATAGGTGGCTAATTTTATCTTTTTGTCTGTATTAAAGGTATTGACCGCCTTGATTAGTCCGATAGAGCCAATGCTAATCAGGTCATCTAGGTCGGTAGCGGTATTTTCGAATTTTTTGGCTATATACACGACCAGACGGAGGTTATGCTCTATTAGTTTATTCTTTGCCTCCACATCGTGTTGATTTTGCCAGCGGGTGATATATTGTAACTCTAACTCTGCATCCATAGGGCTAGGCAGGGCCTCGTGATTGGATAGATAGAGTACCAGATTGTCCAATTCATCTGTGTGGATACCCAAAACTTTGTGAAAAAACTTATTTAACCAATTAAACATTATGCGACCTCCAATAATTTGTAATTGAGTAATACATCAAAACTACGGCTAAGTGAACCATTGTGATTGTGGACACCCACTGCTATGGGTAATTTGCGATTACCTAGCAATATATAATCGGCGTCAAATACAACAATGGACTGACCACTAGATACGGAATTTAGGCGTATGGTATGTGGATTGTGGATACGGACATTACGGAATCTGTGTAGCAATAGGTCTACTCTCTCAGTGGGATTGAACCAGTATCGCAAATCGCGTTCGTTGAGTATTACAACGGGCTTGCCATGATTGTCAATCAAGCCATTGCCTGTATCTACAAAGCCTCGCATAGATATAGGGTTATCGCGTATACAAATGGTGACATCTACTAGATATTGTTGTACCCTGCGTATGGAATAGAACCTACGAATGGTACTGCCCAAGAGTAATGCAAGAGCCAACACTACTGCCAGCATACCACCTATAGGTATAGCACTAGCACCAGCAAAAGATGTGGCAGAGGCAATAGGAGTACCCAAGAAATAGAATATGGCCATTAATGCCCCACCAAACAAGAATGTGAGTAAGAGAAAGGTAATTAGTCTGGCACCTAATCTGTACAGGCTAGGCAGACTCAGTAGCACCATAATGACCGCTACGAGTAATTTGGCTAGCCACAGCCATACACCTGTGAGGGTTAGGAATGGGCTAAATAGTGCAAAGCCTGTCCCGAATGAGGCCGCTAGTATAATACCAATAGCAGAGACTGGGCAACGAGTAAATCTATTGGTCAACAAAAGGAGCAAGGCATCTATCAGGAAATTATCTAAGATAATAGTCTCTACATATACTAACATAACTACCCCACTAAATAAAAAACTCACATAATCCATTATAGGATATGTGAGTAAAATATCACTCTGCAAAAAACGCAAAGTTAAGTCAAAACATATTAAATCATATCTAATATTGTCTAGAATTGTATAATTGAAATAATACAACCAGCCAATATGAATATAAAGCCTAGAATACGCATAGCCAAAACAATTGAGTCATTGGCGCTAATCTCATTAGCCTTGCGCACCACACGAGCGATACGCATAGCGAGCATAGCAACAACTATACCAATGATAACTAGGCAGAGACCTATGATAACATTGGTCTGACTAATATATTCCATAACGGACATTGCTAATAAACTCATCAACATATAATTACCTCATTAAATTTAATTATGCATATTGTATCATAAAATGTGCGGGGTGTCAATATCCAAAATAAAAAAAGTAGCCATTAGGCTACGGAGTCGGTATTGGTGGAATCTTTGTTTTTGCGGAAAAACACGCGGAATACAGACCTAGCATTCTTCACTATATACACGACAGCACTGATAAGTATTATAGCTAAGCCGGAGTACAATATTATCATATCCCATCCACCCATAGAATTGTGGAAAAAGCAAAGTATGAGACCAATGGTCATTACAAAGGTACCTGTTTTACCAATCCAATTGCTAGGAATGGTGATATGTTTGCCATACAATATGATACCTGCGATTATCATAGAAATATCAATACTAATTAGGGTGATAACTAGCCATAGTGGTATTACCTCTACTATGCCAAAGCAAATGAGAGTGGCAATCTTGAGTAATTTGTCTGCTAGTGGGTCTAGCACAATACCCACCTCTGTGATTAGGTTGAATTTGCGTGCTATGATACCATCTAGAGTATCTGTGATACTGGCTACTAGGAATACAATCAGTGGCACTATATAATTATTACCCGGAATGCAAAAAAATGTTATCACCAGAACGGGTACTAACAATAACCTAAAAAATGATAGCAAGTTAGGTAAATTACATAAATCTTTGGCTGTAACACGCATAAAATACTATTTCCTTTGATATTATTATATACAATAATTAAATAATAACACTATTTTGTAAAAACTGCAAACATTTTTGACAATTTTCACAAAATTTTAACAAATTGAATATATTGTTTATAAACTGCAAAAAGGAGGAAAATTTTGAAAAAATTAGCGTTAGTGATGGCACTAATAATGCTACCAGTTTTTAGTCTGTTTGGTTTGGCTGGATGTAATAGCGGTAGCAAATTGGAGGTCATCAAACTGAGTGAGGTAACACATAGTGTATTCTACGCACCTATGTATATTGCCCAAAACAAAGGCTACTTTGCGGATGAAGGGCTGGAGGTACAGATTAGCAATGGTAATGGTAGCAACAATGTAATGACTGCGGTAATCAGTGGTCAGGTGGACATAGGACTGGCGGGTCCAGAGACTGTGATATACAATGCTGTAGCCAACAACAAGGACAAACCCAAGGTATTTGGTCAACTCACCGCGTGCGATGGTTCTTTTCTGATTAGTAGAGATAATGAGATAGGTTGGGAGCCTAGTGATGTTGCGGGCAAGACTATTGTAGCAGGTCGTAGAGGTGGTATGCCGGCTATGACACTACAATATGGTTTGCACTTAGCCGGGATGGAGGCAGGCACGGATTATACACTGGACCTAGGTGTGGACTTTGGACTGGTAGCAGGTGCATTTGAGGGCGGACGCGGAGATTATTGTACCATGTTTGAGCCTACTGCTAGTGCATATGAGAGTGAGGACAAGGGGTACATTGTGGCATCGGTAGGAGAATTAGGTGGAACAGTGCCTTATACTGCGTTTGTGGCTAATGAAAAATTCTTGGAAGACAAGGCACTCACTAGCGAAAAATTCTTGAGAGCCATATATAGAGGATACGCGTACTTGATGAGTGCTAATATTGATGATGTGGTGGAGGCGGTAATGCCTAGTTTTGTAGGCAGCAACCAAAATCACATCAAGAGTGCAATACTCAATTATATGGATATAGGTGCATTCGCGTATAGTCCTGTGATGACAGAGTCTAGCTATGAGAGACTAATAGAGATTGTCAAGTTTGCGGGAGAATTGGACGCCAATGCGGATGTGGATTTTGACGAAGTGATAGATAACACACTAGCCAAAAAAGTAGTGAAATACTTTGAGATGTTTTGATATTATACAATAACCAAAAATGCAACATTAAAATCAATAAATGTTGCATTTTTTTGTAACACTTTGGATACAAACTTAATATACTGACAATGTAGATAGTTAATCTATATAAGAGGAGAAAATAGTAATTGCGAGATTATTTAACGCTCAATGGGGTATGTCTCAATTATCATAGCCTGGCGGGAGAAACCCAAGCAATACGAGAAATCAATCTGGGGATAAAGGAGCACGAGTTTGTTGCTATCATTGGTCCTAGTGGATGTGGCAAAACCACAATGCTATCTCTGATTGCAGGGATACTCAAGCCTAGTAGTGGTGAGATAATACTGGATGAGCAAAATGTGCAGGATGCAGGCAGAGACATTGGATATATGTTTCAGCGAGACCATTTATTCGGCTGGCGAACAATCCAAAAGAATGTAGAATTGGGGTTAGAGATCAATGGTAAGGTCACGGATGAATCGCGAAAAAAGGTACTCAGTCTATTAGACAAGTATGGTTTGAGCGAATTTAGTAGTAATTACCCTCACGAACTCAGTGGTGGTATGAGACAACGGGCGGCACTATTGCGTACCCTAATAATGAGTCCAAAGTTACTCCTGCTGGACGAACCATTTGGCGCGTTGGATTATCAGACTAGACAGCATGTGATAGATGATGTGGATAGGATTATTCGTAACGAAAAAATCACATCCATACTTGTCACACATGACATTAGTGAGGCTATCACTATGGCGGATAAAATTGTGGTACTCACCTCTCGCCCTGCTAGTATAAAGGCAGTGATTGAGGTGAATCTAGACAAGAGTATTCCGCCGAGCAAACGCAAAAAACTTGAGGATTTTGGTAAACTCCAAGAAAAAATATGGAGGGAACTGGATGAAAAATAAGCAACTCTACTCGCCAGAGCACAGAGATTTTTTGCAGAAAACTAGACGCGAAAAAACAGTGGTGAGAGTGTGGCAAATCTCGATACTCATTGGTATCATAGCGTTGTGGGAAGGCTTGGGTGCATTGGGTGTAATCAATACATTCATAATGAGTAGCCCTAGCAGGATTATGAGTACACTTGGCGACCTATTGGTCAATGGTGACCTACTCTATCACACTGCTATCACGCTATTTGAGACCATTGTAGGATTTGTGATTGCTACGGTATTGGGTACAATTATAGCCATATTACTATGGTGGAGCGAGCGACTACGAAAAATACTAGACCCGTATATTGTAGTGCTCAATAGTCTACCAAAGATAGCACTGGGACCTATCATAATTATTTGGGTAGGTGCAGGCATACAGAGTATTGTGACTATTTGCGTACTGATACTAATCATTGTTACCATTATATCTATGCTCAATGCATTTAGGGAATGTGACCCGGACAAAATTATGCTGATGCGCAGTATGGGTGCCAACACTTGGCAGATACTCACCAAACTAGTATTGCCTAGTAGCATACCACAATTTATATCTGTACTCAAGATTAATGTGGGACTAAGCTGGGTAGGTACTATCATGGGCGAATATCTAGTGAGTAGTGCGGGACTAGGATACCTCATTGTGTATGGCAGTCAAGTATTCCAGCTAGATCTAGTGATGGCTAGCACTATGGTGTTGTGTGTATTGGCTAGCATTATGTATCTAGCGGTGGCATTGCTAGAAAAGAAAATCCTCAAATCTAGACACTAATACTATCTACTATTACCGTGTAGCTAAGGCTATGCGGTTTTTTGTCAAAATATTATTACACCTTATTGTTGCAAAAACAGGTGTAAAATTGGAGCCAAAACTAATAAAAATGGACAGAATACCTGCTAAATATGCCAAAATAGTGGTTACCCTCTTGAAATAACTGACAAATTGTGATATAATATAATGATAGAGAAATACTCTACGGGGATAACACAAGGAGGAGTATATGTTGGGAAAAAAGAATAAAGATACCCCAGTGACCGAGATTACCAAAGAGGACCAAGAGTGGATGGCCAAACAGGCTATGTCGGTATTTGAGAAAAGAGCAAAAAAGGCTATCAAAAAGGAATCCAAACGCCAGATTACCAAGAGGGACAAGATTAAGGCTGTGGTGGCGGGTGTGGGTGCGTCTGCTGGTGCTATGGTGGCGTACAACTTTGCTATGCGAAAAATGATTCAAAAAGATCTGGATGCAAAGCTAGCAAACAAAGAGGAAATCATAGAATTAGTTTTTGAGGAGATAGCGAAGCAATACCCTACCTATATACCACAAGGCACGGTTATAAATGAGTGGTATATATCAAATTTGGCTAATGATTTGTATCAGGATGGTAGGCAACAGGAGGCACAAATTCTCTTGGAGTTACTAAATGGTTTGAATAGTGGTACTTTTCAGGTAGGCGACATACACAACTTTTTGGTCAACAACAATCTGAGTACTGTGGCTACCAATATGTCACCTAGTCAGGCAGATATTGAGAATGCATTGTATGAGGCATATGAGTCTGTATATGGATTCAATCCACAAGGTATGACAGATCGTGAGGTAATAGAGAATATTATTGACCTACACATGAGGCCAGTGGGTGAGCCTACGGATAGTACATTAGACTTGTATTGGATGTTTGAGGATTTGACGAGAGAACAGAAAATGCAGTTGAATAAAGTACATGAGGACTATATACTATTGTTGAATAAGACTACTAATGTACACAATACCAATGCTCACAATATTACAGAGGCACAAGTAGATGCTCTGATACAATCTAAGCAAGGTATTTGGGTATCGCCTTATAGAGGTGATGAGACTACATCTTTTGTAGATAAGCTGGACTATGTAGTGAGTCAAATGGAGTGGGAAATAGCGGGTTACGCAGGTAATCCAGATATGCAATTACTCTTGTCCATACAGGGTACAATGGACCAAGGTAGTACATA
>JAFVZD010000041.1 GCA_017508345.1 Clostridia bacterium
AAACCCAACTAATTCAGTTTTTTAATAACTTTGGTACCACAGATCTGGATACACAATTGCAAAATGTTGATTCAATTTTACTTTGGACCAAGCAAAGACAAAAATTTGCACATACCCAATGTAACGAAAAAGGCAAAATGTATCGTACACTTTCTGTTATGCTGGGATTGGTGGTATTAGTAATATATATTTGAGGTAAATAATTATGGGCGTAGATATTATACTAAAAATCGCAGGTATCGGAATACTAATTGCTGTAGTGGCTCAAGTGCTAAAGCAAGCGGGAAAAGAGGAAATAGCCACCCTCGCTACACTGACAGGACTAATAGTAGTACTAATGATGGTCATTGATATGATAGGTGAATTATTTAATACGGTACAAAATTTATTCTCACTATATTAGGTGATTTATGGTAGAAATTTTCAAAGTCATTGGACTGGCCCTAATTACTACAATAGCAGTAATTGTGGTCAAACAAGTCAAACCCGAAATGGCAATTTTTGTTGGACTAGCCGGTACAATTATCGTGTTTTTGTACATTATAGACCTCTTAGAACAAGTATTTGATTTGTTTAATTACATATTAGAGGTCACTAATATCAATAGTGAAATGTTCACTATTTTACTAAAAATTGTAGGAGTAGGATATATTACCGAGATTGGTGCCAACATATGCTCCGATAGTGGTAATAGTGCTATCGCTACCAAGGTCCAATTGGCAGGAAAATTAATTATATTTGTATTGGCTATACCTATAATTACCAATTTGGTAGAAATGATTACGGAGTTGTTGGTATGAAAAAACGAATATTTTTACTACTAATAATTGTATTACTAGTACCAGTATTTGATAATTCCAATCATTCTGTGTATGCTACCTCAGTAGAAGAAGAACAATTTGGTGATGTGGTAGATGAGCAATTGTCCAATGTAGATCTGTCTGATTTGCAACAATATCTAGATTCACTGGATTCTACTGGCCAGCAAATATTTGGTAATAATAGCATTATGGACAAAATCCAAAACTTACTTTCTGGCGAAATGGATGCAGATTTTGGTAGTTTTTTGTCCATGATACTCAATATTTTATTTGGGAACATTACAGATATCCTACCAATATTCTGTATTATCTTGGCAGTAGGAATATTATACAATCTGATTGGCTCTCTTGTGCTGAATAATAATGGTACCAAATCCATCGTAGAATTCGTTTGCTTTGGTGTGGTGGTGGTAATAGTATCTGGGCTATTATTCAATTTATTGCAATCTACACATACAGTAATATCCAATATAAAAGGACAAATGGACGCACTATTCCCCATATTGCTCACATTGGTGGCTAGTGTTGGTGGTGCGGTAAGTGTAGGGATTTTTCAACCTATGACTGCAATACTCAGCAATGGTATTGTCCAAATATTCAGCATTCTTATTATGCCATTATTTACATTTTGTTTTGTATTTTCCGTTGTGGGTAATATCTCAGATAGTGTCAAGTTGGACAAATTCCAGAGTTTGTTTGACAAAATATTCAAATGGATAGTTCGTGGTGTGTTTGGGATATTCTCTGCATTGCTAGTATTACAAGGTTTGCTCGCAGGAAGTTATGATGGATTGTCTGTCCGTGCTACAAAATTCGCTATCAAAAACTATGTGCCTCTACTAGGTGGGTACCTATCTGATGGCTTCAATCTAGTAGCAGGTAGCAGTGTACTTATCAAGAATTGTGTAGGTGTAGTGGGATTATTCTTGTTATTTGGTACCATACTGGGCCCAATCTTGGATGTCGTAGTATTCGCAATCCTTATGCATTTGTCTTCTGCAATACTACAATCTCTCGGGGTAGCCAGGATGTCCAAGTTTTTGGAGCAGACTAGCAAACTCAGTTCTTATCTACTGACCATTATTATAGCTGTGGGGTTTGTATACATTCTCAGTATTGGTATGCTAATGTGCATAGCAAATATTGTTTAGGTGGTGTGTTATGTTTAGTTCGTACTTGTTGAGTATTCTAGGTGCTGTGCTGGTTTTGACTATAATTGATATCATATTGCCCGATAGCAATATTTCCAAATATATCAAGTCCATTGGTGCTGTGTTTTTGGTGGCTACTATTTGTAGCCCCATAGTATCTATTGCAAAAAATGGTATTAATCTTGATGCGTTATTCCAAGACACGCAATATCAATTAAACGATTCGTATTTGTATCAGTCACATATGCTTGAGGCCAATTATCTAGCCGATAGTGTAGAGCATATGCTAGATACTCAAGGTTATCATGATATTGAGGTCACTATCCAAGTATTGCCTAATACTGCCACTATGGAAATCAGTACAATTTTTGCGGATTTTGGCGAATCTGTTCTATCCCAGAATGATGCGCATATAATTAATTATACCGAAGTAAAGGAGTTGATTGCAAAGTATATTGGAATTGAGGAGGATAAAATATTCTTAAATGTCTAACAACAAATGGATAACTATGCTGTCCGAAAAAATTAAGAAAATCAAACACTTTGATATTATTCTAGTGGTTGTGTTGTCAATTGTAATTTTGTTGGTAATTAGCGGTATAGGTAAAGATTCGAGCCAAACAATTGTGACCCAAGCCAGTACTGGTGATTATGCTACCACATTAGAAAACAGGCTAGGCTCTGCACTCAGTAACATCCATGGTGCAGGGAGTGTGGATGTGATGATTACATTGGATGGTACATCCGAATTGGTATTGGCTTATACTACAGACAACAAGAATAACTCCACATCCAATACTACATCCAACGGAACAACAAGCAAGACCGAGAGCAACAACACTAGTACTTCACCTATTATTATCAACACCAATGGTACATCTACACCCTTAGTGTTGACCGAGATTTTACCCAAAGTAAAAGGTGTAATAGTAATAGCACAAGGAGCAAATGATATTAGAGTAAAGTTAGATATACTAAAGGCTGTACAAGCATTACTGGGAGTGAGTAGTTCCCAAGTGGAAATTTTTGTAAAAGGTTAAGGAGTTATTATGGTTACCAAAAAAAAGAAAATTATTGTTTTATGTAGTATGATGGCATTATTGGTTGTTACAGGTTTTCTCAACCTATCCCTCAACACCAATAATAATGCTGTAATTAGCACTGGTGGAGAAACAATTACCCAAAAAGGCAACTTTTTTGCAAACTATCGTACAGAGCGTGATAGTGCTAGAGCCCAAGAAAAACTATATTACCAAGTACTACTAGATAGCGCTAATGCTAGCACTGAGGCCAAGAAAAATGCAGAAAATGCTTTGGCCAAAATTGCAGCAACCGTAGAGAGTGAATTGTTGCTAGAAGGCTACATCGTAGCCAAAGGTTTTGATGATGCTGTAGTATCATTTACCGAAAATTTTGTAAATGTAATGGTGGACAAAGAGGAATTGAGTGAGTCCGAAGTAGCACAAATCGTGCAAGTAGTCCAAGAACAAACTGCAAAATCTATAGATAATATCAAGATTATCCCTGTTTAATAGTTGCTAATTCAAAAAAGTTGTGGTATACTAACCTAAAGTTTGTTAGGAGTGTGTACTATGTTAGATTCTGAGATGAAGCAAGGTAATAACAATGGTAGAGTATCGTACAACAAGAATATTCTGCTATCCATCATTAACCTAGCCGCAAAGGAGATTAGTGGGGTAGCATCATTGTGCCCAAATTTTGGTGGCTCCAAGTTGGGTAGATTACTGAATAGCAACAATTATTTTGAGGGTGTAAAGTTGACCTATCACAAGGATGGCCTTATAGTGGATGTTTATATCAATGTATATTCCACTTATAATGTCGCAGATGTAGCATGTAGAGTACAAGAGAATATCAAGAGTGGTATTACCTCTATGACAGATATTAGACCCAAGGAGATTAATATCCATGTGTTGGGTGTAGAATTTAATGATAACGACAAAAAGCCCGTTCCAACAACCTAACAACGGGTGTTTTTGTAATTATAGTAGGAGAATTATTTTATGGATAGAAGAACTGCAAGAAGTGTAGTATACAAGATGGTGTATGCTACAAAATATAATGAGCAAACTGAATATGATGAATTACTCAATTTTTGTGCACAAGGTGAAAATGTAGATAGCGAGTCTAGTGACTACATTATGAAAACATATAATGGCATTATCGCTAATATGCAAACTCTCACAGATCGCATCATGGAGAATGTTCAAGGCTATACTTTGGATAGAGTTTACCCACTAGATATGGTAGCTCTACTCTATGCTGCTTATGAATTACTATATACCGACACTCCACCAAAAGTCGCCATTAGCGAGGCTGTGAATCTCGTCAAGGGTTTTTCTACACCAAAGAGTATTAGTTTTGTAAATGGTGTTTTGAGTAAGTTATACAAGGAAAGCAATGAGTAATATAATTAGTGTCAGTCAATTTAATAATTATGTCCATGATATTTTAGTTGCCGAAGAAATTCTATTTAATATCGAGGTTTACGGCGAGATTTTTGGTATCAAGCAATCTGGTAATGCTACATATTTTAGTATTCGTGATGCAGACGCTATTTTATCTTGCGTTATGTTTGGTAATTCCGTTTATTACCCAAAAGAGGGTGATATGGTGCTAGTGCGTGGCTCACCCAATTATTATGTCAAGGGTGGGAGATTTTCATTTAATGTAAACAAGATTGCACCATATGGTCAAGGTATACTTTATCAGCAATTTTTGCAACTCAAAGCCAAGTTGCAGGCGATGGGACTTTTTGATGAATCTATCAAAAAACCTTTGCCCGAGATTATCAAAAGAGTGGGAGTAGTGACCAGTGAGACCGGAGCAGTTATCCATGATATTATTGATGTGAGTCACCGTCGTAACCCAATGTTGGACATTGTATTGTATCCCGCCAAGGTCCAAGGTGTAGGTGCAGATGCTACCATAGTGGCAGGTATCCAGGCATTAGATAATACTGATGTGGATGTGATAATTGTGGCACGAGGTGGAGGTAGTATGGAGGACCTCAATTGTTTTAATAGCGAAATTGTGGCTATGGCTATCGCTAATGCTCACAAACCAATAATTAGTGCAGTAGGTCACGAGGTGGACTTTACTATTGCAGACTTTGTAGCAGATTTGCGTGCTCCTACACCTAGTGCGGCGGCAGAATTGGTAACATCTGATATTATTGGACTGCGTACAGGGCTGCAAAATAATTCCATTAGGCTGCTCAATATTATCAATAGGACATTATCTATCTGGACTCAAAATATACTTAACAATATGCAATATATTCAATTGAATGTGGATAAATATATTGAGAAGAACACTAAATTATTAGAGCAGTCCGCGACAAAACTGGATTATGCTATGTCTACACGCACTACCCAAATTTTTAACCATATGGATATGATTGCTAGCAAACTAGATAGCCTCAACCCTATGCATATAATGCGATTGGGTTATAGCCTAACACTAGATGAACAAGGCAAGATTGTTAGCGATATACATAACATTACCCAAGGGCAAACGCTAGGTATTAGACTCAAGAATGGTGAAGTTACCGCCAAGGTCGTAGACAAAAAGGAGATATTATGACTTTTGAAGAAAAAACAAAAAGATTAGAAGAAATTGTGCAAAAACTGGAACAAGGTGAGCCCACTCTCCAAGAAATAAATCAATTATTTGCCGAAGGAGTGGAATTATCCAAGTCCTGCTTTGATGAACTAAAACAAACAAAAGGAAAGGTCACAATATTACAACAAGAACTAGCTCAATTAATTGAGAAACCTTTTGATGATTAGTCATTTTTATAGTATTTGATTAATAT
>JAFVZD010000042.1 GCA_017508345.1 Clostridia bacterium
CGCACATGAAAGAATACTATACGATGCATTAGTAAAACAAATTGAGAGTAGCGGAGTAAAGAAGCAAGGTTTACTGATTCCATTTACTTTTGATGTGAATTCCCGAGAATCTACATTTATAAAAGAACACATGAGCGTGTTGCAGAGCCTCGGCTTTGAGATATCACAATTTGGCGATTATACATACAGAATTGATACTATACCAAATATTTTGGCAGACATCGAATTGGGTAAATTTGTCAACACAATGCTAAGTAATGTGAATAGTTATGTCGTACTCAAGACAGAGGATATTTTGCGTGATAAATTAGCACAATTTGCATGCAAACACGCAGTAAAGGGTGGAGATGATTTGGAGAAAAATGAATTAATTGAATTGGTCAAGACTATTGCTAGTGGAGAACAAGTGATGCAATGTCCACACGGACGACCTTTTGTAATAGAATTAACTAGAGGAGATTTGGATAAGTGGTTCAAGAGAAAGCTATAGGAAAAAACAAATTATTAGTAATCTGTGGCACTACCGCAGTAGGCAAATCCGCATTGGCACTAGAGCTGAGCAAAATGTTGAATATTCAAATAGTCTCTGCTGACTCCATGCAGATATATCAATCTCTGGATATCGGTACAGCCAAACCATCAATTAGCGAGCTCAAAAAATGTAAGCACCATATGATTGACAATGTTTCACCATTCCAAAATTATAATGTATATCAATATACCAATGATGCGATAAATGCAATCAACCAAATATGGATGGATGGTGATTTGCCCGTAGTAGTAGGTGGCACAGGATTGTATATAGAGAGTCTACTCAACAATTACAAATTTCAGGACGACAAAAAGCAACAATTACCTGATTGTGATATCAGAATATTAGCACTCACTAGAGATAGAGAATTGATTTACAACAGAATTAACCAACGAGTGGATGATACGATACAAAATGGGCTAGTAGACGAAGTCAAAAAATTGAGAGAAATTGGGCTAAACAATGAGCATCAGTGTATGCAAGCAATTGGTTACAAAGAGATTTGGGATTATCTAGAGGGTAATATCAGCCTAGAACAAGCCATTTATGATATCAAGATTAATTCTAGACATTATGCCAAGAGACAAATCACATGGTTTAGACATATGGATTGTGAGTGGGTGGATATAGATAAGGATAAATCCAACTTAATACAAAATCTATGTGAATATTACATAGAATTCGCAAAAAAATAAGCATTTCATATACAATCAAAAAAAGTCCGTTTAATACGGACTTTTTCGCTATTTAATCTCACGAGATTTGAATACTTTGTAACTTAGGATTGTCAATATTATCATACAAACAACACTAATTATTAGACTAAAATAAAAACTTGTATTATATAGTATTCCTGTGCTAGACAATGTACTAGCAGATGTGTTGGCTACAAAATTACCACCAAAATACTTAAATAGGTCAAAATTGCTAAATGGCAGGTATGCATACCAAACTGAATCTATAAACATATATCCAAACAATGTGGAGAAAAAGAATATAAATATTGAGATACTGACAGCACCCACATTACTACGGAATAGTACGGATATTGCTACTGCAATGAGTACATATGCCAAAATCTTGAATATCAAACATGCTAGATAAATAAGCATTGCTAATATCGGAGAAATAGCGAATGGTAGAGTAGCATCAAATATCGCTAGTACTGGGGTCATATCTACACCATAATTGATCCAACCTAATATAAATAGTATTATCATACAGAATAATGACAATATTATACCAAATAACAATGTAGATAATATCTTGCTAGTCAGTATCTTGTGTCGCTTGAAAGGTCGTATTGCTAGCAATTTGAGAGTCCCATTATTCTGCTCTCCCGCAACCATACTAGCACCTATTACTACACAAAAAATTATAATTACAAAACTACATAATTCCATTCCTGTATACACAAAGTCAAAAGCATTTGGCTCTGGGGTACTAGCAACCGCTGTATTATACATACTAGCATAATCTGTATAATTGGCATTATTATTGATCAAAAACTCTGTGCTATTCAATCTCTCTACCAATTGATAACTATAAATTGTAGAATACTCTGCACCCTTGAGAGTGTGTATATAAGTATCTGTATAACCATTAATTGGGTC
>JAFVZD010000043.1 GCA_017508345.1 Clostridia bacterium
ACGAATTCCTGTACTGGTCACTAGATAATACGGATACTCAATTTATCAATAGTATTGGTGCAGATTTTTACTACAACTTAGGTAATATCAAATTGTACGCTGTATGGTCACGACTCACATATGCTATCACTTACAATGGTAATTTTGAACACTACAATATAGTAGATCACTCCAATGTTTCCATTCCTGCAGGCGTTGTCAAATATTATGATACACCTATTAGCGTTGCTAGTATCAGCGGCCATCTATTGGGATACACTTTCTTGGGCTGGAATACTACTAGCGACAATAGTGGTAAATTTTATAGTGTTGGTCAGTCATTTAATCTGAATCAATCTACCACATTGTATGCTGTATGGAGTCTCAAGACAATTACTATCAATTTTGATACCAATATGGATGGTCTGACTATCCAGCCTATTACTCGTAATTACCTAGATACCTTAGGTGAATTACCTAATCTTAGCAATGTACCAGGTCATACATTCTTAGGTTGGTTCCTAGGTAGTCAGAGAGTGGATAGTGCATACATTATCAATACCGAGTCTAGTCTCACACTTACTGCCAAATGGGACAAAATTGTGTACAATATTACACTCAATTTGGCTGGTGGCATAGTAGCAGATAATACTAGTGATATTATCTTGAGCGGTACTATTGGTGAGACAATCAATCTACCTGCTATTACCAAAATCGGTTGTCATATCTCTAGTATTGACTTTGATAATTCTACATATCAATATAGTGAGAATACCATTACTATTGGTTACCTAGATACATCTGCGAGCATACTTTGGGAACCTAACGATTATTCAATTGTATACAATAGCAACAATGCTTATGCGGAGGGCAGTATGCCTAATACCACTTTTCATTATGGCGATAGTGTGACTCTACCTGCCAATGTATTCACCTGTCCGGGATTCCAATTCGGTGGTTGGGCATTAGAGCCTACCAGTAGGACTCCAGATTATCTAGATGGCGAAACCTATCTACTCAATGTCCTGAATAATATCCAACTATATGCTGTTTGGTACGAATTGTTACCTAATATCCAAGATATCTTACAAAATGACATTCTCAACAAAGTAATTTTAGAGAGCGATAATGGCATTAGTGAGGCCACTAGGTTGTCTGTAGATAATCTAGATGCTGAGTCTTGTTCACAATTATCCATCCATGGTATCAATACTGCATTCGTTATCAATATGGATATCAACCAGACAGGCTTTACATTGGAGAGCGATTGTCAACTCAAATTGCGTCTAGTAGAAGATGCTACATTTATGTACAAAGATATTTATCTTATCCGTGATGGATTAAAACAAAAATTAGCATACACTATGATGGACCAATATATCATTATCAATTTGGCTAGCTTGTCCGATGGTGATGTGCTAGTAATAGCAGACAACAAGGGTGGAGTAGTCGAGGGAATAATCTGGTTGTTAGTGACAGCAGTTGTCCTTGTAGGTGTTTTCTTGACACTATACTTTGTAGGTAAAAAGAAAAAACTAATCAAAAAACTAAATCAACCTACTACCTCAAATTCCGCCACCCACGCTACTAAATCAAAAAATGAGAAATAAAATTAATCCATAAAAATACAAAAAAAGCATCTTAGGATGCTTTTTCTCTTTTATTTGACCTAGTTTTTAGTGTTTTTTCAAATAAATTAAACTTTTTTCAAAAAAGTACCTTATTTCGTTTGATAAAAAATTATTTTTTTGTTATAATAATATCATACCAAAAATAAGGAGAAGAAAAAATATATGAGCAAGAAAACAATTACTATAATTGCTCTCAGTGCGTTTAGTTCCTTTCTAGTAGTAATGCTAGTTACCCAAGTTCTTGCTGCCACATATATCAATCTCTCCCTCAATGGTAACATTCAGTACTATGCCACCGAGATCGGTGCGCAATTATTTGGTGCTCAGAATGTATCATCGGGGGGGGGGGGGGTAGTAGCATAAGTTATGTTACCCTTAGTGGCAGTGGAGTAGTGGATGAGGACGGTATTTACAACGAAAATGGTAACGCTCTGGAGTTCACCAATATTACTGCTACGGTGAATGCTACTTTTACCTCAAGTGAGGACACTATTTCTATTTATGTGTTTATCAAAAACACCGGAGATAGATACATCATTCCTTATATTAGTTTGAGTTATGACACTGTTCATTTGAGTGTAACTCAATCTGCATACTTTTTTGATAGTTCTGCTGGGAATATCGACCCAGTAGCACTCAAAAGTAGTGGTACTACCGCCACAAATTTGATTAATAATGTGAATTCCGCCACAAAGAGCGAATTTCCAGTTAACGCATATATTGATAATTTGGATACATATATGTTAGTACTTACATTTGGAGTAGCGAGTTCTCCCGGTACTAATTTTAGTGCGGACTTTTCACTCAATCT
>JAFVZD010000044.1 GCA_017508345.1 Clostridia bacterium
CAAGACAGAGAGTGCGGTAGAGAAACAGATGTTTGAATTGTATTACAAGTGTTATTGTGATGCAGTCAAGGATATGAGCAAAAAGAGTAAGGATACTACTAGCGTATACAAGACTACAAAGTCTGGCGAGGTGGTAGATGTACTGAGTTGGCATACAAAGAATATATTCAATCGCAAACTCAACAGCAAGATATTCAGAAAGACATTGAATGATACATGGGGATTGGTAGGACTAGCCGGAGCAGGTGTATTTGCATATGGATTGTTTACGGACAATATAGAGATGTTGAAGGTAGGAATGCTCAGTGTATTGGCTGTGGCTGGTCGTAGTGTAATGACTGTGACGGGTAAGCGTATGGATAGAAAGATTGAGTTGTATGGCAGGTATGTGAATAGCAAACCTACATCGCAAAAGATGAAGGATTTTGCTAGCAAGGCTGAGGAACATTACAATACAAAGCACAAAAAACAAGACGAGTGTGTATTGGGCAAGATTTAGATAAAAGGGGATAAGTATGTCTATATTGGAGGATATTGAGTCTAGGGTGATAGCTAGACATATCAAGAGACGCGCAATAGCAGAAAAAGAAGTAGAGGATATATACTACAATATTATTGCTGAAATTTTGCACGAGCGTGAGATAGGGCCTAAGGCGTTGAATGAGATGATTGAGGATGAGGATACATTAAAAGAACTAGTAATCTGCAAGGCAAAACGAAAATTAGATAAAACGCTAATAAAAATGTGCGACAAAATTGATATCAAACACATTAATTTGAAATGGGGATTGTCTGGTGCAGGATTGGTGGCATTGGGGAAATTTATGGAGATAGACCCGCTGGCATATGTGGGTATTGGTATCACAGGGGTGGCTTGTTTGAGTGCAATGGCACACTTTGCGGAGTTGACTGGTGACTCACAAAGAGTGGGTGTATATGAGAATTATTACAAGCGAAGTGTGGATGATGCTAAGATAGATGCTATGACCAAGAGATGTCTAAATAGATACATCAATCAACATCAAGACGAGTCTAAGCAAGATAATGCAATGGTATTAGAGGTTGTGACATTGAGATAATGCTACATTTAGTATTTGTTAGATAAGAGGAATACCAAAAAGGCAGTGAAATATCACTGCCTTTTTTGGTGTATTGCATACTATTGATTACTCTGTTAGAGGCTCATCTATATTGGTAGTATTGGTACAATCTTTTTGATAAATCTTGTATATAGAATACTTGTAGATAGGTGTATTATCCATTACTTGGTACAGTGGGCGTTTGAGGTCGAGCTCCTCATTGGTAATACGGAGTTTGAGTTTGTCGCGGATATGTATCCTATTGTGGATAATCTCATCTAAGCCACGGAAAGTAGTGAGAGTGGATAGTTGTTTTTTGTCGTAGTCAATAGTAGAATTTAGGAATTCTGCATTATTCTCTATACGGGTGCGTGTCATTGGCACGAAACCTTTGAGAAACCAAAATGCGTTGGAGTGGAGTAATTCTTGGTAAGCCAAGGTATTGCGTGGGCTGAGTGTGTCTGGGTAAGGGAAAGTATATATCTTGGTACGATTGATTACTAGCATCTCGTTCTTTGGGTCGTAGATATTGTAGTATTCTTTGTTGCTAATCTCCTTGGTACCTACGGTATCTAGTCCTATTAGGTTGAGTTTGGTACGGATATTGATACTAGCGAATGAGTCAAAGTCACGGGTGTAGTGGTCGAGTGAATTCCACAGGTGGAGTTTGAGTTTGTCTAGTTCGTCTTGACGCTTTTTGATACTACGGATTTTGTTGATTTGCTCATAGGATTCTACCACATCAGGGCGTTTTAATTCTTTTTGGAAATTACGCTCTAGAGATAATCTATTCAATTTCTCTCCTATTACGGTATCAAAATTCAATACATCGTATTCGCCGAATGGGTGGATATTGAGTTTCTCTAGTACTCCCACATATGTAGCATTGGTAATACGACAGAAGTATTGCATATTGTCATCCAAATCTTTTTGGGTAAAGTATTGTTTGAGGCGGATAATTTCGTCAATATTCTCTAGGTCGTTACCAAAACTAACTACGCAG
>JAFVZD010000004.1 GCA_017508345.1 Clostridia bacterium
AAATCGATGTTACTAGCGTCTGCGGTGCGTAGAATTGTACCGATATTGCCAGAGTTTTCTATGCCGTCACAAACAATTATTGTGTGTTGATTGTGTAATGTTGGGGCAGTATTGGTTAGTGATGTCACAATTAATATGCCGGCACAATTTTGTTTGCTGGCGATTGCTTCGTAAGTTTTCTTTGATACACTATAAGTAGGGTAGTGAGTTTGATAAAATTCTGCTATTTGTAATGCTTGTTCACTAACTAGTTCATCTGGGCAAATTATGCATAATTGCACGTTGGATTTTTTACATTTTTCTAGGCTAAGTATAAATAAATCATCAACTATAAAATAACCTTGTTTTGTATAAGTATTGTGTTTTAAGTCTTTGATAATTGGGTGACTAATACCAATGTTTTGCATATTTTATTATCCTTTTAAAAAGTAAATCGGCCTATGACCGATTACTCTTTTGTAAATATTATTATTTAGCATCTGGGAACATTTTATCAAATGCTGGTAGTTCGTTTTTGAATACACCACCAATAATGCTAGCGGCCTCTGTCATTAATTCTTTTGTGTGAGTAGCGGTGTAACTTGTCCTAATAATGGCCTCACCAACAGGTACTGCTGGGCTAATAGTAGGGTTAACATAAACACCTTTTTCAAATAAAACTTTACAAGCGTAGAAAGTACGATAATCGCCGTATGTATCGATAGGTATAATAGGTGTAACTGAGTTACCATTTTCTTTGATAGGTACGCCGTTTTTGCGAAGTTCCTCACGCATAAAGTTGGCAATGTTTTGTAGATTGGTAACACGCTCTGGTTCTTTTTTGAGTATTTCTAGTGATTTGAGTGCACAAGCAACGGATGCTGGTGTGATAGAAGCAGAGAAGATAAATGGGCGAGAAGTGTGTCTAACGTATTCGATAACACTTGCCTTTGCTGCCATATACCCACCTAGTGAAGCTAGGGACTTACTAAATGTACCCATAATAATGTCTACTTCATCTTCTAGGTCAAAGTATTCACCAGTACCTCTACCGCCTTTACCAATAACACCTAGACCGTGTGCATCATCAACCATTAGTCTAGCACCATATTTTTTCTTTAATTCTACAATCTCAGGTAGTTTACAAATGTCACCGCCCATACTAAATACACCATCGGTAACAATCAAAATACCTTTGTCTTTTGGTACTGATTGTAGTTGGCGCTCTAAGTCAGCCATATCGTTGTGTTCGTAACGAAGCATCTTTGCATAACTTAATCTACAACCATCGTAGATACTAGCGTGGTTTTCTTTGTCGCAAATGATATAGTCATTTCTACCAGCGATAGCACTAATGATACCTAAGTTACTCTGGAAACCTGTACTAAATGTCATACAATCTTCTTTGTGCAAAAATTCAGCCAATTCTTGCTCTAATTGTTTGTGTAGGTCTAAGGTACCATTTAGGAATCTGCTACCAGAACAACCTGTACCATATTTCTCAATAGCCTTGATACCAGCTTCTTTTACATCTGGGTGACTGGTAAGACCTAAGTAGTTGTTACTACCAATCATAATAACACGGTGACCCTCCATATTAACTACAATGTCTTGACCACTATTTAGGCAGTGGAAGTAAGGGTAGATGTCTCTTGACTTGGCATCTTTAACTATGTCAAATTTTTCACATTTTTCGAATAAATCCATAATTAATCTCCATTTATAAATTGTAATGTGTTTGCAATAAAAGGAACACACATCTATGTTTATTATAGCAGATATTTATCTTTTTGACTAGTGAAATTAGACAATTTTAATGAAGAAGTGCGAATTTTTTTATGTAAAATTGCTTGTAAAAGTTTGAGAAAAAGTGTATCATATGTGTAGTATATAAAAGGGGTTCAATATGTTAGAACTAAAAAATGTTTTTTTGGCGTACAATAGAGAATATTACGCACTATTTGATATTAACCTTACATTGAATAAGGGAGACCATTTGGCTATAATTGGGGACACTGGTAGTGGTAAGACTGCTTTGTTGCGTGCGATTAGTGGATTAGAAAAGTTAAATAAAGGTGACATATATATAAACAACACTAATCTAAATAAGATTAATTTTGAGACTGATATATCTTTGGGATATATTTCTACAAAGCCAGTTTTCTTTGAGAACAAGACGGTAGAGAAGAATCTAGAATGGGTGTTGAAACAACGCAACATTGACAAAGCGTATTGGGATAGTATTATTACGCAGGTGTTGGAGGAATATGGAATTTCAACTCTGAGAAAGGTTAGAATAAATACATTGTGTAGGAGTGACAAGAGGTTGGTGCAGATTGCTCGATTGGCGTTGCGTCCTATTGATATT
>JAFVZD010000045.1 GCA_017508345.1 Clostridia bacterium
CCTACGGTGAATGGCTGGTATAGGTATATGGGTGTGAGTGTAGTGGACTCAAATAACGGTATTCAGAGCCTAATAGGATTACCTACATCTGCCTCCTCTACAGGAGGAGGAGCAAGTGCGGGACTATCTGATTACATTTGGACTACCCATGTAGAGGCTGCTTCGTTTGGGGTGTTGCGGGGCGGTGGTAGTAATACGGCGAGCGTCGGCGCCCTCTCATACGATGTTGGTAGTGCACTTACAAGCATAAACGCGCACCTCGGGTTTCGTTCTATGCTTATCAACTAAAAACACACTCACATATGTAATTAATAAAATTTTCTTACTTTATATCATTTCTCCGCACGCATAGTACTATGCACTTTTTGTCTTATTTTGTCGTATCAACTATTCGCAAAACGATAATTTTCGCCAGTACTATGCACTTAATTAATATTGTTCTTGATATGATTAATATTTTGACAAAAAAACACCACCCTAATTATAGTCGGGGTGGTGTTGTCTATTAGTATCTGGTAGGTATTGGTAATGTGCTAGCCAAATCCTCTGGCTCTTTCCAACCAATCTTAGGTAATACACTGAATTTGTTGGAATCATTGTGGAAAATGTATGTATTACTTACACCCAATTCCTCAAAGTCTGTCTTTACCAGCATATGTTTGTCATTCATATAAATCATACCAAAAGAGCGTGGTGGTATCTTGGTCTGACTAAATTTGGATGCTCTACATGACTCAGATATGTAATTATTGGATACTGTGCTATCTACAAAAACTAGATTTAATATCCTCTCTGGTCTCTCTGTACCTTTTGCAATCGCCTTAGCCAATTCCTTGTACATGGTCTGCACCTTGACTGTTAGCATGGTATTCAATACTTCCTTGAATCTGTCAATCTGCTCATCCTTGAGTAGCACTCCATCGTGGTCCATAGTATTCCACCTCTTGATTGCTATGCCATAATCATTGGCAAGCAAATCCACCGCTGTCTGTAACATCTTGGTCTTGGTATTTTCATTTGAATTTTGTTTCTGCATAAAACTCACCTCGGATATTTTTTAGAAGCCCACATAATACTGTATATGAGTAATAGCGACAACTTCGTTACATTCTAACACGACTCAGCCACCTTGTCAATAGTTCTTGCTACGATATCCGTATGCCCAAACAAAAAAATGCCCATTTTTAGGCATTTTGTGTAGCGGAATTTTTCATTACATTATCCAAGAATTCATCCAGTTTTTGGTGCACTCGCTCTGTCGCCAATACCGTACTCAACGCGTGTCCTACACAGTGATTAATGAGAATATCCTTTTCGCCTGCGTAGGCGTCAAAAATTTCTCTCGCCATATATGTTGGTACAAAGTCATCATTGTCACCGTGTATTATTAGAGCAGGAATTTTAGCATTCTTGACACTTTCCACAGGTGCATACTTTTTCATATCATACTTGCACAATACTTTTGCATAAAATCTCGCTATCTCTGTCGGGAATATTCCCTTATTCTTGTTTCTACCAAATATCATATATCTACATTGCTCAAATGGTGAACTAAATCCGCAATCTGCCACAATTCCTACCACATTGCTAGGCAAATCCGCCTTGCCCGCACAATTCAGAATAGTAGCACTACCCATAGATACACCATCCAAAATAATTCTACTATTATTAGTGCGTGCATTCAGCCACTCAATCCATGCCATAATGTCCTCACTCTCCTTGGCTCCCAATGTCACATATGTCCCCTCACTCTTGCCATGCACTCTTAGGTCCACCAGTAGCACATTGTAGCCTCTGCTATAATAATAGGGTAGGTCCATTAGCCTAGAATCCAGTGACGCACAATAGCCATGCACTATTATGACTGTTCGATTACTATGCTGGTCATAATATATCCCCCTGAGTTTGAGATTGTCATTGGTAATAAATACCTCCTCCTGCGGTACATCCTTGTATTTTTCCTTTGCCTCGTGTACCTTGGACTTGAGTAACGCCAATTCTTCCTTAGTCATCCTAGCGTGTTTTTCACTAAAATGTGGTTTCCTAAGTAACAACATAAATAAAGCTAGCGTACCCACTACACTCAATACTAGTAGCCCTGCTATCACTATTAATAATATCAAATACCATGCCATTTTTACTCACCTCTACATTCAATAGTACCACAATTATTTACTTTTGTCTACAAATATATTCCTAACTTTTTTGTTATTTTGATACTTTTTTAGTTGCTTTTTTGTTTTAGATTTAGTATCATATCATTATTATATATGATTAGGAGGTAATCATGCTAAAATACAAGTGGTCTACATACTATTTGTGTATCCTAAATCTAGTGGTGACTCTGGCACTAATATTCCTAGTACTACCTGCCACCGTGCCTATGCATGTCAATGCAAAACTTATGGTAGATGCTATGGCATCACCATTACTGTCCATTCTACCATTCGCCTTGCTCCCTGTGATAGTCAATTCCTTGTCTACAATAATGCCAGATACATCCACCGACCCTACTCGAATGGCGACCTATCGTGTGCGTGATATTTTTATAGTAATCTACGACATATTTAGTATAATCATTGGCTGGCTAATGTTCACACTAGCATATTCTGGTGCACGCATTGGTGTATTTATCAATATATCTCCTATGCTAATCATCTGTGTCATTCCCGCACTAATACTATTCGCTGTATCCGCATACCTGCCTACACTCAATCAGCGAGGCAAGGGTATCCACTTCCCATGGTTGCGTGGTAACCCTACCGCTTGGCAAAACACTCAGCGTCTAGCCTGCATTTTGGGTATAATCTTATCCGCACTAATATTCGCTACCGCACTCAGTTGCTTCTTATTGAAACTCTACAAGTTAGGTTATTTACTATGTGGATTAATTCTACTTTCTTATATCATTATGCTTTTCATCTGGTCCATTATCTATAGCCAGTCCAATATGAGTACTGTAGATATTGAGACACAGATTGCTAATACTCAGAATGAGTTGGATACACTCAATGACGAGATGATAGCAGAATCCGACACCATCCAAGAGTTAGATGCTAGTATCAGCAAGGTACAAACTCAGACTATTACTACGGATACACCTATCAGTGAGATTTTGCCCGCTGACCTAAATATAGTAGATAGTAGTGCAGTATC
>JAFVZD010000001.1 GCA_017508345.1 Clostridia bacterium
ACAAAAGCACCACATCCCCCGATTTTGCTATTTGTGTGGCCCTATAATGTGCCCCCTCCAATAATGCTTCTTGCAATACCTCTACACTACCTTTCTTCTTGAGTTTTTTATAAATTTTACCCCCCATTTTTCCAAATGTTATAACACACTTCACATTGACTGGTAAATTTATCAAAAAATCATCTATTTTTTCCCCTTTGTCACTTCCTCCCAACAATAATACAATCGGCTCTTTTATACTAGTAATCGCAGCCATACTAGCATGAGTGTTGGTTGCCTTAGAATCATTAATATACTTCACACCATTTTTCTCTCCCACATACTGCATCCTATGCCTAGGTGCTTCGCACTCATTCAATCCCGTTATAATATCATCAAAACCCACCTTGTACCACATAGCCACAATTACAGCCATCATTATATTATACTGATTGTGTTGTCCCTTTAATCTCACATTACTTATATCCATAGTTATCTCTTGTGTCCTATCCCTATAATGTAATATCTTTCCCTCCATCCACGCACCTAGATAATCCTTGTCTGTCTGCTTGTGAATACTAATATACCTGACTTGACCACCACAACCAATCCTCATACTATTCACTACCACATCATCCCTATTCAATACCACCAGCGTCTTATTGTCTACATTACTTAGTATTTTTCGCTTAGCATTTATATAACTATCCATATGCTTGTATCTATCCAAATGGTCTGGTGCAATATTTAGTATTCCTACACACTTTGGTGCAAAGTCTCGTATATTTTCCAATTGAAAACTACTGACCTCTACCACTACCTTATCTTTTTGCCTAATATTCTTCACTTGATCACTAATTGATTTACCAATATTCCCCACTAGATGCGTCTTGTATTTTTTACTCAAAATATGATTTATGAGAGTAGATGTCGTTGTCTTACCATTAGTACCCGTTATCGCTATTATATCCGCAGTGATATCTCTTGCTCCTAGTTCCATTTCACTAATCAATTGCACATTGGCTTGCTGAATTGCCTTATTTTCCCTTTTGCTCAATACCACACCTGGACTAATTACGCATATATCTATACCTTTTAGATTATCTATACTAATTTTACCTATTACATTTATTGTGCTAGGTATAATATTATTTATCAACATTTCTTGTACGCGTTTTTTACTCTTGTCCCAAATACTCACTGTAGCATTCTTACCTACTAGATAATTAACAGCTCCTATTCCACTTATTCCCATCCCTAGCACTAGATAATTTGCCAAAATTCTCACCTCCACAACATAGTTAGCAGCATAGCCAAAACACTAGCCACCATAGTTACTATTATATATATGGCGACAATCTTGGTTTCATTCACTCCTTTTTTCTCAAAATGATGATGTAACGGTGCCATCAAAAAAATTCTTTTTTTGGTTCGCTTGTAATGTATTACCTGTAATATTACACTCACCGCACTCACCACAAACATTACCCCCACTATTGGCAGAACCAAGGCTTGTCCACCAAAAATTGCTATACTACTAATCAGTCCACCTAATGCCAGTGACCCTGTATCTCCCATAAATATCTTGGCAGGATGACTGTTGTAGCACAAAAATGCCAATATTCCACCTATACCACTTGCCCCCAATATTATTAGATTGGTATACTGTTCCTCCATAGATATTACCTCTCCGCTACCTATCATAATACCTAATATACCTAGTATACCCCCAATACTTGCCACACTCACACCCCCAGCTAGTCCATCCAAACCATCCGTCAAATTTACACTATTAGTCATAGCTACATATATAAAAATCACAAAAGGTATCACTGCCCAGCCCATATCCAAACTATACATACCCACAGGCCAATACATCTCTCCACCCAAGTTGGAATACACAAATACACTACTCAATATCGCTATACCGAATTGACCTATCATTTTTTGATAAGGCTTCAATCCTTCATTTTTGTGAGTTCTAATTTTTATAAAATCGTCCAAAAAACCTACCAGTCCATATCCCACCATGATAGCTAACGCAACATATCCCAGACCAGCTTGTCCATCACAAAAAATACAATAGCCAACTATTGTAGCTATTATGAATATCAACCCGCCTAATGTAGGTGTCCCATCCTTGTTTTTGTGTGCTGTCACATAATGCAACACTGTCTGATTTGCCTTCATTTTTTTGACACTAGATACAATTATAGGGGCTATTATCACCCCTACTACAAAAGATATTAATAACGCACACAATACTCTAATTATCACTTATTTACCTCGTTGATTTTGCTCAAATTATCATATTCCTCCAATACTGTATCTCTATCATTATACTCATACTTTACCCCACCAATATCCATATATTTTTCCGCACCCTTTCCGCTCAACACTATCACATCATTCTCGCTCGCTATACTTATGGCATACCTTATACTTTCGCATCTATCCACAATACACATATATTCCTCTGTCACTAGCTGTATACCGCTCTCTATATTCCTAATTATTTCACTCGGGTCCTCTAGCCTAGGATTATCACTAGTAATTATGGTATAATCCGCACATTCACCACTAATTTTACCCATAATAGGTCGCTTGGCTCTATCTCTATTGCCACCACAACCAAATACAGATATCATTCGTCCTTTCACCAATGGCCTAATAGCAGTCAATATATTTCTCAATCCATCTGGTGTATGTGCATAATCTATGATTACAGTCACACCATTACTCAGATTCAATACATTACATCTACCCTCCACTGGCTCCATAGTATTTAGACCACACCTAATATTATCCATACTCACACCCAATAGTTTACTCACTACAATACTAGCCATAGCATTGTATAGGTTGAATTTTCCTATCAATTTTGTATCCACCTGCACCAATTCATCCATAACATTCACTAGATAACTAGTACCGTTTGCACCAAAAGTATACTCAGGACAAAAAACATCACTAGGATTGTTTAGTCCAAAAGTATATAGTGGTATATCCACATTTTTATCCAAAGCAATACTTTTACCTACTTCATCATCAATATTCACTATACCAATACTACAATATTCACTTCCCAAAAATTTCCTCTTGACACTGGCATATCGCTCCATATCTCCAAAAAAATCCAAATGGTCTTGCGTCACATTAGTCAATACACCAATATCACACTTGATACCTGCCATTTTTTGTAACTCGATGGCATGTGCACTCACCTCCATTACTACTACATCCACACCTATCTGTGCCATATGCTTGAATATTCTGTGCAATTCTATTGGATCTGGCGTAGTTAATTTGTTAGGTAAATTGATATTACCTATCTTGATACCTAATGTGCCAATTACACCCACCTTGTATCCCTCAGTAGTTAGAATACTCTCTATCATTTTGGTTGTAGTAGTCTTTCCGTTAGTACCAGTTACCCCAATTAATTTGAATTTTTCTCTCGGGTTACCATAATAATTACCAGCTACAATAGCCATAACCGCTCTACTATCACTCACTACTACTTGTGGTACATCAATATCTATGGGTCTATTCACTACCAACAATCTTGCTCCATTAGATGCCGCAATATCTGCCAAACTGTGCCCATCTACATTGCTTCCTTGCAAACAAAAATAACAAGTACCCTCTCCCACTTCCTTTGTGTCACAAGCAATATTAATAATTTCTACATCATCCACATCCCCTATTGCTTTGTATTCTATATTATCAAATAATTGCGATACTTTCATATACTTACCTCTTTTTTATAATAATATTGTATATGATTTATTTTGTTTTTGTTGTGAATCGCAAATTTAGACATAGTAATACAACATATTACTCCGTATACAATTGTATTATAGTACCCGCATCTACTTTTTCTCCCTCCGGTATTGCTTGCCTCTTGATACTACTACCCGCACCCTCCACTACATAATCTAGTTTACTTCCCCTCAACACACTGCCTGCATTCATCACACTCATACCCACTACATTAGGTACACAAATCATACTATCACTCTCTGCCTCTATATCCCTAGGTATAGCCAATGTATCAAAAATTTGCTGGAATATCATTCCTCCATATGGCTTAGCCACCTGACTACCATAATATATACCCGCACTAGGCTCATCTACACACACTAGCATCACATACTTTGGATTATTGGCTGGATATGTTCCCACAAAACTAGACACATACTTGCCTTGTGCTACCTTGCCATCCTCATATTTTTGAGCAGTACCAGTCTTGCCACCCACTCTGTACCCGGGCACAAAAGTACATTCACCTCCCGCACTCACTACCGCCTCGAGCATAGTATTGATAGTAGCACGCACATCATCTGTTACCGTTTTTCCCATCACTATACTATCCATAGTCTTTTCCTCACCCATACCATCTATCACAGACTCAATTAATCTAGGTTGATACCTTACCCCTGTCACTACACCACATACACTATTGAGCATTTGTAGCGGCGTGACCGCTATCGCTTGCCCAAACGCAATTCTAGCCAAATCCACCTCTTTTACTATACTACTATCCATCATTATCCCCGCACTCTCTCCCATAATATCCACATTGGTCATTTGCCCTATACCAAATTTGCTGAGATAACTATACAATGTATCCACCCCAATTCTCAACCCCAAATCCATGAATACACAGTTACAACTATTCACTAGCCCCTCAGTCAAAGTTTGATGTCCGTGTCCTTTTGTTTTCCAACACTTTATCCTTTCCCCGCTAATTATCCTGTATCCCGGGTCAAAGAATGTGTCCTCCACACTAGTTACCCCACTACTGAGTGCCGCAGCCATTGTGAATATTTTGAATGTACTGCCTGGCTCGTATATATCCACCACATTCGTATTCTTGCTATATTCCATCAATTGACGAATATTCTCTCTGGGTATGTCGTTCAAGTCAAAACTTGGCTTCCTAGCCATTGCCAATATTTCACCATTGGTAGCATCCATCACGATAGCAGTAGCCCCTTTGGCTTTTTGCTCATCCATCGCCCTGTTTAGTACCCCCTCCACTATCCTCTGTATGTCAATATTGATAGTCAACTTGATACTCAATCCCGGTATCCCAGATACAAATGTGGTAGTACTATTGCTGAGTTCTAGTCCAGTGATAGTACTCTCTGTCATGGTATAACCATTAGTTCCTGTTAATATTTTATTGTAATATGCCTCTATCCCCGCCTGTCCTACATTGTCAATAGTAGTATATCCCAGCACACTACACAATACATCATTGTACTCATACTGTCTACTACTTGTCTCTGCTATATACACACCGCGTAATTTATATTTTAATAAACTCTCTATTATTTCGCCATCCACTTGTTGAGCAATCAATACCTCACTGACACCTTTTTTCTGTATCTTTTGTAATATCTTGCCCTTGTCAATATCCAGTACCAATGCCAATGTCTCACTCAAAGTTTCTGCATTCTCCACATTACTCTTGCGTACATAGACATTATATGTTGTATACGATGACGCCAATACCTTGCCTGTAGTATCCAATATTTTCCCTCTCAGACCATTCAGTGGCAAATCCCTAGTCCATTGACTAATCGCTCTGGCTTGCAACATCTCACTCTGTACTACTTGCACATATAGCATTTTACCTAGCACGCACAAAAAAACAAAGGCTACTATGTAAATTACACATAGTAACCTCTTTTGTAAAGAATGTGTTGTATATTTTATTTTAGGCATATTATCCCCCAAAAATTCTAGAGAAAAATGCACAAATCTTGTCCCACACACTGCTAGATGGCTGCGGTTTTGGT
>JAFVZD010000046.1 GCA_017508345.1 Clostridia bacterium
AGCTACTGGATACAGATTGGTAGATGCTAATACAACATTCGTTGTTACCTCTCAGGGTACATACGACCTAAACAACACAACTCTAACAAAAGTTTGTGGCGATATCCAAATCTCTGCAAATATAGAGGCTATTCCATACGCTATTGCATTCAGTGCAAATACAGGTGCTACCGTATCTGCTACAAAGAATAGTGCTGTATTCAATAGTAACGAAACAATCACTATCCAAGACGAGCTAATATTTATTATTGATGTAACTACTGGTTACAAAAACCCAGTACTCAATGTTACAGAGCCAGCATCTGGCTACACATTGACACTAGTAGAGGGTACTAATAATCAATACAAACTATCTGGCGTGTCCGCTAATATCACATTGGTGGCTAGTGCTACTGCTATTGATTATGTTATCAACTTTGCAGCTGCTGGTGATGCAAAATACTCAATCACCGCTACCAGGGGTAGTGCAGAATTCACTACAGGTAGTACCGCTAATATTAATGAGACAATAGTATTCACTATTACACCTAGTACCGGTTACACTATCAAGGCAGTTTCTGCAGGAGAAAATTGCACACTCACCGCTAATGATAATGAATACACATTGACCAATGTATCTGCTGATATCACTCTAAGTGTTACCACAGAGGCTATCAGATATAGTCTTGTTTATTCCAAGAATAATGCCAACGCAACCGGCGAAATGCAGAATTTATTTGTTATTGTATACGATGACGCAAATGACAAATTTGCAGAATGTGGTTACACACTAGCTGGTTACACATTTGCAGGTTGGAATACCCAGAGCGATGGCGAGGGTACAACTTATGCTGCAGGTGCTGATATCCCTAACTTGACTACCACTGGTGAGCAAATCGAATTGTTCGCTATCTGGACACCTATTGAGTACACATTGGCTTATGACAAGAATAATGCCAACGCAACAGGTGACACAGCTAATGCTACTATCACATACGATGACGCAAACGACACATTCGCTACATGTGGTTACACTCTCACTGGATACACATTCGCAGGTTGGAATACAGAGAGCAACGGCAATGGTACAACCTATGCAGTAGGTGACGCCATCCCTAACTTGACAACTACCGCAGATGACACTATTACTGTATACGCAATCTGGACACCTATTGAGTACACATTGACTTATGACAAGAATAATACTAACGCAACTGGTGTAATGGCTAATGCTAATATCACATACGATGATGCAAACGACACATTCGCAACATGTGGTTACGCTCTCGATGGATACACATTTGCAGGTTGGAATACCCAGAGCAACGGCAATGGTACAACTTATGCAGCAGGTGCCGCCATCCCTAACTTGACAACCACCGCAGGTGATACTGTTACTGTATACGCAATTTGGCAATTGGAGGAGTATGACATTACATACACTGCTCCTGCTGATGCAAAATACACAATCACTGCCCAAAAGAATGATGCAGACTTTACCCAAGGCACTGCCAACATCACAGACACAATAGTATTCACTATTACCCCTAGTGCTGGTTACTCAATCAATGAGGTTTCTGCAGGAGAAAGTTGTACACTCACAGTTAGTGGTAATGAATACACATTGACCAATGTTTCAGCTGACATCACTCTAAATGTAGTGACACAGGCTAATACCAATACAAAGTATACTGTTGAATTCTACTTTGAGAATGATGAGTGGGTGGACGAGGCTACCAAGTACGCAACTGATGCTGCTAATAACCAAATCCTAGAGGGTACTACAGATACAGAGACTACTATCAGTGCCCAGACACAAATTGTTATTGATAAATGTGCCGCTAATTACTCTGTAGTAGAGATCAAGCAAACCAACATAAATGGTGACGAGAGCGGAGTAGTAGAGGTTTACCTAGATATCAACCGCTACACCATCCAATTCACCGTTATTGATGCTGACCTAAGCAAACTCAACGCAAACTTTGAGTGGACAGACACACTAACATTAAAGCACAGTTCAGACTACACATTGCCAGCATTGGAGACTACTCACTATACTTACGCATGGTACCTAAATGAGACTGAGCAAGATGGTTCAGCTACATTCCAGGCTACCGCTAACGCAGAATACATCGCTGTATTTACCGCAAAAGCATACGATATCGCGATTTTCTCTAGCAACAACTCCAATGGTAAAATCCAGAACGATGTGAGCAATGTAGCAGGTGTTCCATACGGTACCAAGATTACCGCTATCGGCAATAACCTATACATTACCGGAAAGGACACTATCGTAGGTGTTCCTACAGAATCTACATCCGCTACCAAAGAATACCGTCTAATCAGATGGGTATACACTGGTTCTAACGGAGATAGGACAATCGATGACGCCAATGGCGTGACATTGGATTGTGTAGACGCTAGAATCACAGCAGTGTTTGATGAACGCTTGATAATTGTTGCAGATGGTACAACTGGACAGTTGGATCTGGATGACTGCAACGGCGTGCCTACCAACACAGCTGTAAAGTTTGACAAAGTAGAGAAGGACAAACTCAGCGAATTCCTAACTGCTCCAAAAGGTAAACGCGCTATCCAAGGCTACAACATCAACTTGTTTGTACTAGATGGCACCGTTATCACTAGCGAAAAAGTTTTGACCACTGGAGATATCGTAGTTAGTATCAATGCTCCAAAGGACGATGTTCTATTGGCCAAGGGCTTGAAAGTACTAATTCTTGATTCAGCTAACAATTCTGTAATCACTTGTGACGCGACTGTTACTGGTGACAAGATTGTGTTCACTACACCTTGCTTAGGTGAGATGCTACTAGTTGCTGATCAGAATGCTTCATTCCCATGGTGGATAATCCTCATCACTGTAGTAGTACTAGCTGCTATCGCAGTACTAGTTTGGTTCCTCGTTATCCGCAAGAAAAAAGCTTTTCAAGATGATGAACAACCAGCAGAGGACTACGACAGCGTACTAAATGGTTTGGCTGAGGACAAGAGGACTAAGGACAATAAACTCACAAAAGATGCAGAGGACATCACCCAGACCAAAAAGTCAAAAAAAGATGACTCCGCTGACAAAAAAGCAAAAGATGCTAAATAAACTTCGCTAATATAAATACAAGTGTGTTTGTACCACACTTGTATTTTTTTTTGCCTCTATCAATTATGCACCAAAATTTCCCGTTCTTTTTACCTTTACCACTTTTTCCCCATGCTTTTTTCCATAATATCCGTTTTTGTGCCACTTTTTGGGTAAATTCTACTATTTTTTTCATAAATTTCAAAAACTTGCTTAAAATAAGTTGTGATATTTTAATTTTTTTGCTACAATATTATAACTTATGGCAAATTCTGTTCGTGAGTTTACATTTTTTAGAGTTTTTTGACAAAAACCGGTCGGGTAGTGGTAATGTGCGTTCATCATCTCTCGCACATTCATGGGAAAGTACAAAAAAAGGAGTTAATTATGGATACCAAACGCAAATTAATCATATCACTCGCTTCTGTGGGTGTTGTGGCAATAGTGGCTATCGTATCATTGGTTATCGTTCTTGCGGCTTTTACTACCACCATTAATAACCAATTTAGCGTTAGTTATACCGCAAATGGTGTGGCTTGTACTATTACCGCAGAGTACCGTGTGGCTAATGTTGGTGAAACCAATGCTGGTAGTTACACCAATTTAGGTTCTGTTACTTTTGGTGGTAAAGAAACAGGTGATGCTGCTACCAAGACTATTACCCAACTTAGTCAGCAAACAATCTCAAAGGATCAATACTTTGTAATCCGTTATAAGATTGCTAATACCGCTACTAATAGTGTACCTATGACACTTAGCCTAGGTAATAGTACATCTACTACTAGTACAAACTGTACTATCAAGTACGCTTATTCTACTAGTGATATTTCTACCAACCTCGCTACTAACGGAAGTAGCTTCTCTACATCACTTAGTGGCAAATCTATCGCAAAGAATGTTACAGGATATGCATTCATTCTTATCCAAGTGACTAACTTTGATGTAGATGCTGCTTATAGTGGTACTGTAAACTGGACACTGGCTGCCTCTTAGTACAATCTAACATAATTCACCCACGCAACACCCAGAGATGATTTGTGCGGGTGTTTTTTTATTTCAATTTTTACCCCAATTGTGGCGTTTTGTGTCTGTAATTGCAATTTTTATAAAATTTTTTGTAAATTTTTTCATTCAATACCGCTTTTTTGTTTGTCAAATTCACTTTTATTTGATATACTAAACTAAAATATTTCTAATTTTCAGGAGATTGCCAATGGAAACAAGCAAAAAACTCACCATATCCATTACCGCAGTGGCTGTGCTTGCACTGGTAGCTATCGTGTCACTAGTAGTTGTACTAGCAGCATTCAATGTTACCGCCACATCCAACTTCAGGATTACATATACCGCAGAGGGTGTAGAGGCCACAGTCACCGCTCAATACCGTACCGCCAGCAATACGGATGGAATAGGTAATTACACCATTATCCAGTCCAGCGACAACAAGAATAGTATCACTTTTGATAGACAGGCTAGCGGTAGTGCTACTACACAGAGCTTCAAGGCAATTAACAATGTCACAATCTCCAAAACTCAGTTCTTTGTAGTTAATTACATTATCACCAATACATCTAGCACTACAGATTTTGAAATCGAATTAACCCTACCGGGTAGCCCAAATAACTTCGCTAGGTCATACTTCTGCTTGGTTGATAGTAATGTTGACCCTACCGCCAAGGCTTTTGCTAACATCAGTGGCGGAACAGAGTCATTCACACCTATCACATTGCAACACGGCAAAACCGCCTATGTTTATGTAATGTTCTCTATTGTTAATACCGATACCGATGCAAACTTTACAGGTACATCCACTTGGACATTGTCAAAAGAATAACAAACAAATCACGCATTGCTCCCCATAGAGTAGTGCGTTTTTTATCTTTTTTGAGTAAACATTTTAAAATTTTTTAACTTTTACCCCAATTTCGTTTGTCAAAACGCAGATTATTTGCTATATTATAGTAATCATTATTTGATTACACCATTTTGAGACTTTTGTGGTTTACCAAAAGTTCGGGTAAGGGATAGTTATACACATTCGTCATCTAGTGTGTAGCTGAGGGTTAATAAAATAAGGAGATTATTAT
>JAFVZD010000047.1 GCA_017508345.1 Clostridia bacterium
CACAACAATATTCCTTATTGCCTATTACACCTTAATCAATACAATATACCCAATGCACATTAAAATTCACCATATCACTACTACACTGTCATTTGCTCAAAAAAAGATAGTTGCAAATTTATGCAACTATCCCTATCATTTTGATACACATTCTATTTTTAGTTTTATTTACTCATTCTAAAATCCTTATCTTTTAGTTCTTTCAATAATTTTGTGTCCCTAATTATCTTCATAATTTCCGCCCTCTTGTTTCGCTTGACACTCTCTGCAATCATTCTATTCATCAGCCTTGCATATGTATAACCAGTGTTTTTCCACAAATAATACGCCATTGAGCCAGGTATTGTATTCACTTCATTTAGGTAGACTTTATCCCCTACCACAAAATAATCAAATCTGACCACTCCACCGCAATCAAAAATTCTGTATGCTTTTTTGGTGTATCTTGCTATCTTATCTAATACCTCCTCCGTTATGACTGCTGGACTAATTCGTTTTACCTTTGTCTCCCTACTATACTTGCTAGTATAGTCATAAATTGTACTGCTAGATACTACCTCCTCCGTATTAGACAAAATTACATTCCCTTCCAGCATAAATGCAGATATGTTTATTTCCCTATAAGCATCAATGTATTTTTCTATAACAATTCTATTTTCATATTCCTTAGTTTTTTCCAATAACACATCCAACTCATCCCAATTCCTAGCTATGGCTATCCCAATACTACTCCCACCATTACTAGGCTTTAATATGCACGGAAATCCTATTTTTCTACTGAATTCACGCCTAAATTCCTTGTATTCATGCCTAATGTGCTCCATATCCACATACATAAATTTTTGTGTAGGTATCCTAGCCCCACGCAAAACCATTTTGCACAAATACTTATCCATACAAATGGCATTCCCCAATATCCCACTACTAGTCTCAGGTACTCCACTAGTCTCAAATACCCCAGATATTCCACCATTCTCTCCCAAGCCTCCATGCATAGCATTGATTACACAATACAATTCCACATTTCTAGTAAATATAGACTTAATGTACAGATTTTTATCTCTTGGCTTCATATAACATTTTTTTAGTTTTCCAGTATCTATTTCCGCACAAAATTCCACCTCCTTTAGTTCTTTGCCCGTCCACCAGATTCCCTCCACATCCACATAAATAGGTACTACATCATACTCTACACCTAGATTCTTGATTACTCCCAACCCAGTTATTATACTGATATCATGCTCTGTTGACTTTCCACCAAATATTACCGCTATATTCTTCATAACATACTCCCATTGCTAAACTAAAAAATGTATATGATGAATTTTTGATTTTGGTGTATTACTTTGTTTAATTATAGCAATATTTAATGCCCAATATTGGATAGCACATTCACACTCAGGGCAACAAAAAAACAGCATTTCTGCTGTTTTTACTTTTAGGTATAATTATCAGGCAAATCATTTTCCCATAGCACTATATCCTTAGGTTGCAATATTTCATTCAATACATTTACTGCACTGGTCACATTATCTGCATTATAGATTTTACTCTCATCAAATTTCTCATCCAACAAACCTTGTTTTACAGACAAAAAATGTACCTTATTGACTATTATCACAATATCCGCAACTTTTGCTATGCGTTTACCTAATTCATAATTGGCAATGCGTTCCATTGTACCCAATTCTACCAATCCCGGGGTAATTACTATCTTTCGCCTATCCTTCCACATACTCATTACTTCCAGAGCACGCTTGCTCCCCTCAATACTAGCATTATACGCATCATCCAATATAATTACATCATTCTCTGCCTGTATCAATTGTAGCCTGTGTTCCACCGGCATAATCCTACCCAAACCTCGCATCAATTCCTCTCTACTTAGCCCTAGTTTGATAGCCAAATCCACACATAACAATAGATTGTTGATATTATGCTCTCCAAACAATTTGGTATCTACATGTATGCTTTCCATATCCTTGATATTTAGGTCAAAACTAGTTCCATTCGTACTAACCTTGATATTTGTAGCATACACTGTAGCCTGTTTGTCCGTTGTGCTAATTATACTCTTGTCACAATTCACGCTATCATATATTTTCTTGGTGATTTCATTGTCACCATCAAATACACAATATCCCCCATTTTGAGCCAAATATTCAGCCAACTCCGCCTTTGTCCTACGAATATTATCAATAGATTGGAATGTAGCCATATGTTGCTCACCCACAGCAGTTACTATACCATATTGTGGCTCTACTATTTCGCACAATTCCTTGATGTCACCCACCTGTCTAGCCCCCATCTCCGCTATCAACACTTGATGTAGTGGTGCTAGGCATTGCAATACAGTCTTTGTGATTCCCATAGGTGTATTAAAATTCGCAGGTGTCACACATACGCTATACTTCTCAGACAATAATGTATTCAAAAAATTCTTTGTACTAGTCTTACCAAAGCTTCCCGTTATACCTATCTTGATAAGATTAGGAGTTTCACTCAACTTTTCCTTAGATTTCTTTACATAACTCCTGTTTATTGCTTTCTCTGTAGGCTTCATGATCCAGTGTACAAAAGGTACCAGTAGTGGCAACATTATTGGTGTCAGGGCAATTGCTCCATAACCATATATATCCAAGAATTGACTAGACAATG
>JAFVZD010000048.1 GCA_017508345.1 Clostridia bacterium
GCAAACAATTCAAGGCTGCAAAAGAGCAAGTAATCCGTAGCGGTAACTACTCTTATGTTGGTCGTAAGTTAAAAAAGAGAGATATGCGTTCATTGTGGATAGCTCGTATCAACGCTGGTTGTAGACAGAACGACATCAACTACAGCAACTTTATGCACGGTATGAAGGTTAGCAACATTGACCTCAACCGCAAGGTATTGGCTGATCTTGCTGTGAATGATCCAGCAGCTTTTGCTAACCTAGTGAACACTGTAAAGTCTAACATAGCAAAATAATTATTTAAGGGCAGTTTTCATAGATTATGAAAACTGTTTTTGGTGGAAAATGGTAATAAGAATTACGAGTAAATCCAATGACACAATAGTGGATTTTAATAAACTCAAGCAAAAAAAGTATCGTGATATCACAGGTCAAGCATTGCTAGAGGGAGAGAGATTGGTAGCAGAGGCGATGTGTAGAGATGCCAATATTGTAGCTATCTTGTTGTCCAGCCAGAGTGAGGATAGATACATCAATTCCATTGATACGGACAAATATAATGTATATATCTTATCTTCACCAGTTTATGCCAGTTTGTCTATGACAGAGAATTCCCAAGGTATAATGGCAGTGGTGCATTTTGAGAATAGAGAGTATGCTATGCCACAGTCTACATTTTTGATACTAGATAATGTTAGTGACCCGGGCAATATGGGTACTATCATACGCACTGCATTGGCTGGTGGTGTCCGAGATATCTATTGTATCAACTGTGTGGATTACAGGAACGAAAAAGTCCTAAGAGCCACTATGGGGACAATATTTGATGTCAGAATATACAATATTAACCAAGACCAAGCATTGGATTTGATGAATAAATATACTACTTTTGTAACTCAAATGCAGGGACAAAATGTATACGAAGTGGAAAAACCACAGGGTATTTATGGATTAGTGATGGGTAACGAGGCAAATGGTGTCAGCGATACTATTCTGTCTAATGCGCATGCAAAGATCAGCATACCTATGCAAAACGATGTGGAGTCACTCAATGTAGCGGTGGCTACCGCCGTAATCATTTATATTTTGAATAATAAAGGAGAATAATTATGTCAGGACATAGTAAATGGTCAACCATCAAGAGAGATAAGGCCAAGACCGACTCTCAGCGTGGTGCAATATTCACAAAAATTGGTAAGGAGATTGCTATTGCAGTAAAGCAAGGTGGTCCTGAGCCTGCTAACAACCCTAGACTAGCCACAGTTATTGCCAAGGCTAGAGCAAACAATATGCCAAATGACAACATTCAACGCAGTATCAAAAAGGCTAGCGGAGAATTGAGTAGTGTAAACTATGAGGAATTTGTGTACGAAGGTTACGGCCCTGGTGGTAGTGCAGTAATGTTGGATATATTGACTGACAACAAGAATAGAGCAGCTAGCGATGTTAGATATATATTTGATAGAGCAGGTGGTAGCCTAGGCGGTAGCGGTAGTGTAGCATACCTATTCAATAGAAAAGCTGTGGTATGTGTCAAGGCTCCAGCAGGTAAGACTGAGGATGATATGGTAGAATTGGGACTAGAGAATAATGCCGAGGATGTTGTGAATGAGGGCGAAGACTACTACACAATTTATGCTGATGCTACTGAGTTGCACAATTTGCGTAGAGCATGCGAAGAGGCTGGCTGTACAATTGATACAGCTGAGTTGCAAATGGTTCCAACCAACACTATGGACCTAGATGACGCAAAATACGCTTCCTTTATCAAAATGCTAGATAACTTTGAAAACAACGATGATGTACAAAATGTATATCACAATGTAAATTTAAGAGAAGACAACGAATAATTATTATCAAGGGCTCAACCAATTGGTTGCGTCCTTTTTTATGTAATAAGTATGGAATAATTACTTAGAAAATCCATTTTATATGCAAATATTTGTCCCAAATCAAAAAAAATGAAAAAATTTTCAAGAAATTGTCTAAAATCATTTGATAAATATTAATTTTTTTGGTAAAATAAAAATATCAAAGGATTTTGATAACCAAAACTTTATTTGTATAGATTTACATAATATTTAAGACTAATAGATTACAAAAAATAGGGGGAATGTTGTGAAAAATTTGGTCAAAAATTCGCTTAAAAACGGCAAAAACGCGAAAAATACAGATGAAAGAGTAGCACGGGGGGGGGGGGGGGTAGTAGA
>JAFVZD010000049.1 GCA_017508345.1 Clostridia bacterium
GCAAAAGAAGGCGGAGGGTACATTTGATGGCAAAAAAATACGCGAGTTGGCGGAACGAGTAGCACCTTTTCTCAATGATGAGCAACGCAGTGAAATGTATGATATGATGAATTATTTGGATTAGGTGGGGAATTATGGATATAAGTAAGATAGACCAAGAATTATTGTATATGGTGAGGGTAGCGAATCTTAGCCGAATAGTGAATTGTATAGTGTGGATAAAGGATTTTTTGGTAAACAAGGAAAAAATTGTGTCAAAGCTAGATGAGGGGGAATTGGTGGCAATATATCCATTCATAGGGGCAATAGGAGTGACTGCACCACAAGACAAGGTATGGGGGCTGGTGGATGATGGTTGTGTAGAGTACATATCTACGGTAAGGACTGCCAAAATACAGATGAATAATGTCAGGAAACTCATTGAGGTGGAGAAATTGCATCAGGCTAATTATTTTGGTCAAGGGGTAAACATTGCTGTAATTGATACGGGATGCTCGCCACACTTGGATCTGACAGTGGGGAGAAATCGGATAAAGAAATTTGTAAATATATTGAATACGGAGGAGCAACATACATACGACGACAATGGGCATGGTACATTTGTGACTGGGGTATTGGCGGGAAGCGGGCTACATAGTGGAGGCAAATACAAGGGGATAGCACCCATGAGTGAGGTAGTAGTAATCAAGGCATTGAATAAAGATGGGGAGACACAGGCATTCAATATATTGAGTGCTATGCAGTGGGTGTATGAGCATCACGAGGAGTATAATATTGGCGTGGTATGTATGAGTTTTGGGAGTACACCATTGAATAAAAATGATCCGTTGATTACGGGAGCGAAGGTGCTATGGGATGCGGGGATAGTAGTAGTGTGTGCGGGGGGTAATGATGGACCGCAAGAGAATACAATTAAGGCACCGGGAGCATGTGAGAGTGTAATAACGGTGGGTAGTGTACAAGTGGTGAACGGCAGTTGGGAAATTGCGGATTTTAGCAGCAGAGGGCCTATATATGATGTGACAAAACCTGACATTGTAGCACCCGGTGTAGACATACATAGTATTAGTAATAGACTGAATTATTACACAAAGATGTCGGGTACAAGTGTATCTACGCCAATGGTAGCGGGGGTAGTGGCATTATTACTCAGTAGAGACAAAACACTGACACCTAACAAAATCAAGCATATAATTCTCAATAGTACTATAGTATTGCCTTATGCAAAGAATATGTGTGGTGAGGGAGTAATAAATGCAGAGCGGGCAATAGAGTATTGAAAAATGATAAATAAACCAAAAAGTAGTGCAAATAGCACTATTTTTTACATTATTTTTGGCTCAAAAGTATGTAAAATAAGTACATAAGTGCGGGAGGATATAATATGCAGGTAAATAGTAGGCTATATCAAGAAACATTGTATATGACTATCTCGGGGGAATTGGACGAGCATAGTGCTAATTTCGCTAGGATGAATCTGGATGAGCAGATGAGTGTGACGGATTGCAAACAAGTAGTAATTGATCTGAGTAATTTAGAATTTATGGATAGTACGGGGATAGGTGTGTTATTGGGTAGGTACAAGAAAATGAAGCAACGCGGTATACCTATATATGTCACTAATCCTAGTACGCATGCGGATAGAATATTCAAAATGACAGCATTATATGATGTGATGCCAAAAATTAATTAGGGGGAAAGAGAGATGTATATAAATGAGATGACGATACGATTTAAATCTTTATCTATAAATGAGGGGTTTGCACGCAGTGTGGTAGCAGGATTTTGTGTGCAATTGAATCCAACATTGGACGAAATTACAGATATCAAAACTGCGGTAAGTGAGGCGGTGACTAATTGTGTAGTGCATGCGTATCCAAAGGTAGCGGGAGAGATAGAGATGTGGGTAGGATTGACGCTGGATAGTGTGGTAATAGAAGTGAGGGATAGAGGGGTAGGTATAAAGGATTTTGAAAAAGCGAGAGAACCTTTTTTTAGCACAAAATCTACGGAGGAGCGTGCAGGAATGGGATTCACGGTAATGGAGAGTTTTATGGATATAGTAGAACTCAAGAAAAATGAACATAGTGGAGTGATAGTGAGAATGGAAAAGAAATTGGGAGAAGGGTGCGAGGCAGTAGTAGGGGGATAGAATGGGGGATTATGAGCAGAATATAGAATTAATTAAAAAAGC
>JAFVZD010000050.1 GCA_017508345.1 Clostridia bacterium
CAATGACACTCAAAAAATCATTTAATAACCATACTTATTCGCTATACCTTATGCCCGTTTATCGCTTTGAATACCAATTCAAAAAGAAACCGTACATTACATATATGAATGGCCAAACAGGTAAAGTCAACAACAATTTACCAAAATCCGGCACAAAAATCACTCTTACTGTGCTATTCGTGTTGTTACTAATATTGTTACCTTTTATTCTCGCTTATTTATTATAAAAAAGGAGTATTATATGAACAAAATTCAAAAAGGCAAAGCCGGTCTACTATCCCTAGGTATTATGCTAATTATTCTAGGTGTAGTATGCGGTGTATTTGCCGTAATATGTACCACCAGCACCACTTGGTGGCTGTGGATAATTGCCGCACTATTGTATATCCTAGCACTAGGCGGACTTTTACTAGGTATTACCTTTACATGGACAGCCTGCAGTCTACATGCTACACGCGGTAGTATCGCAGAGGACAATCTAGGTATAGGTACCGTGAATATGACCAAATGTCCAAAATGTGGCTCCGCTGTAGGTAATGATGACCAATGCTATAGTAATTGCGGCAATACATTGTCTGATACTACCACTTGTCCAAAGTGTAATGCAACAACCAAAAAAGACAACAAACATTGTTCTAGTTGCGGACAAGAATTGTCATAATATATAAAACCACCCTGGTAGGGTGGTTTCTTGTTGTATAGCACTCTAGTGTTGACAAAATTCCCATTTTGTGCTATATTTACATAGTTTTATCAATCAAAAAAAAAGGAATTACCTGTTATGTTTGACGAAGATGAATACGATGAGTTCGATGATTTTGATAAGTATATTATTCAAAAATTAGATACCTTTATGGATTGTGCCAAATCATATTATCGCAATCACTCCAATGTACACAAAAAGATTGAGGACAGCCTCAAGCTCAATATTCTAATGCATACCTTTACTGATGACGATGTACTAGAGATTTACTATATGTTCAATTCTACTATCGCACCAAAGTTTGACAAGATTACCGCTCACAAGATAGGTTTTGAGCGTTATGCCAATGCTTCAGATTTGCCCGACGATATATTATTCTGCTACGCCACTCTATTTGATGAGATTACTACCCGTATCGTAGGCTATATCGATGAATTGAGTGAGCGCATTTCTATCGATGAGGATGACAGTATGTATATGCTCACAGAGGATAATATCTACAAGACTAATATAATGCATATCATTGACAATCTAGACCACGATTCACTGGTATACCTAGATTATATTGCAGATGAGGTTGTTACAGACAATGAGCGCAATTTGTCACCTGAGACCATACGCATATACGAGATGACTCAACAGCTCATTGATACCAAATTAGATTCTTTTACCCAACGCACACCATCATATGTGTCAGAGGATGCTAGATTGCCATAATTATTATATAGTTTGTACACAATATTCAGAGTTTAGTACTTTACTAGACTCTTTTTTGTTATAGTAATTACCAAAAAAAACAAAAAACATCCCATCACTAGGATATTCCCTCACACCACCACACCCCTAACATTAGATGTTTTTTATTATCATATCACCCACCAATCAACATAGAACGAAACCCGAACGACGCGAGTATGCTGGATAGTGCAGTATAAACATAGTAATAGAGGGCGCCGGCGTAAGTTGTATCAGCACTATGGCCGCCACGCATCACCCCAAACGAATCAGCCTCTACATGGCTAGTCCAAAAGTAATCAGATAGTCCCGCACTTGCTCCTCCTCCTGTAGAGGAGGCAGATGTAGGTAATCCTATTAGGCTCTGAATACCGTTATTTGAGTCCACTACACTCACACCCATATACCTGTACCAACCACTCACTGTAGGTACATTGTA
>JAFVZD010000051.1 GCA_017508345.1 Clostridia bacterium
GATGAAGGTATTGTATCTACAAATCAAAAAATATGTAGATACAGAGACACAAGCGGGTAAAAGCCCAAGCATTGCGGAGATTGCTAGCAATTTTGGGATAACGGCGGAAGATGTGGTATTCGCTATGGACTCGGGGAGGTACCCTGTGAGTATATTTAGCCCATTGGATAATGATGATGACGGGGGGACTCTAATGGACAAAATCCCTAGTAATGTGGATACAGATAGGGAATTGGATCATCTGGTACTAAAAGAATTGATTAGTGGTCTAGAACCGCGTGACCAAAAAATAATAATTATGCGATATTATAGAGATAAGACTCAGAGCGAGATAGCAAAAGAGCTGGGAGTATCCCAAGTGCAAGTAAGTAGGTTGGAGAATAAAATATTGAGTAGATTAAAAAACAATTTGCAAGTAAAAGACTAAGATTAGTCTTTTTTTGTATTTTATGATGAATTTGTATTGTGTTTTTTGTAGAAATGTGGTAAAATATGGGTGCATTTGGAGGAAAGTATGATACAGAGAGTGATGTTGGGGCTGGAGGAATTGTTCCCTGAGATTGTGCCGGAACTAAATTATAATAGTGATTATCAGTGTTTGGTGGCGGTGATGCTCTCTGCACAGTGTACGGACAAGAGAGTAAATCAAGTGACTGAGGTATTATTCAAGGATTTTGGTACGGCGGAGCAGATGACCAAATTGAGTCAGAGCGAGTTGGAGAGGATGATATACTCATTGGGCTTTTTTAGAAACAAGGCAAAAAATGTATTGGCTATGAGTAAAGTGGTGGTAGAGAAATATGGTGGACAGATACCAAAGACAGCGGAGGAATTGGAGCAATTACCCGGGGTAGGTAGAAAGACTGCCAATGTGGTGGCTAGTGCATTGTATGGAGAGCAAAAGATTGGTGTGGATACACATGTGTTGCGTGTAACCAATAGGCTAGGGCTAGTGAATGCGAAAACACCGCAGGAGGTAGAGAGACAATGGTACCAAAAGTATCCAAAGTACAATAATCACGATACACATTTGAGGTTGGTATTGTTTGGGCGATATTATTGTAAGGCAAAGAAACCTAGCTGTGATAGTTGTGGATTTGTAGATTTTTGTAAATACTACAAGAGTAAGAGTGAGGTGAAGTAGAGTAAATGTTTATAGATAAAGTAAAGATATATGTAAAGGCGGGTAATGGTGGTAATGGTGCTACATCATTCCGTAGAGAAAAATATGTGCCTAATGGTGGGCCAGATGGTGGTGACGGAGGTAAAGGGGGTAATGTAGTAATCAAGGTGGATGATAGTCTAAATACGCTAATTGATTATAGATTTGGTAAACATTTTAGGGCTGAGGATGGTGGCAAGGGGGAGCCTAAGAATTGTACAGGTAAGCGTGGCGAGGATATGATACTCAAAGTACCTAGGGCTACGGTAGTGCGTGATGCAGAGACCAATAAGGTAATAGTAGATATGTATGGTGTAGAGGATGGGGAATTTGTATTGCTGAGTGGTGGTTTTGGAGGTAAAGGCAATCAGCATTTTGCTAGCAGTAGGAGACAAGCACCTAGATTTAGTCAAAGTGGACAGATTACAGAGGAAAGAGCGGTAGTGTTGGAATTAAAGACCATTGCGGATGTTGGGTTGGTGGGATTCCCTAATGTGGGTAAATCTACATTGCTGGCTAGTGTAACGGATGCTAGGCCAAAGATTGCTAATTATCACTTCACTACATTGTCACCTAATCTGGGTGTACTCAAGGCATATGATACATCGTGTGTAATAGCAGATATACCCGGACTAATTGAGGGGGCTAGTGATGGAGTGGGCTTGGGACACGAATTTTTGCGACACATTGAGAGAACTAGATTGATTGTACATGTGATAGACATAACTGGTATGGAAGGAAGGGACCCAGTAGAGGACTTTGTGGCAATCAACAAGGAATTGAGTGAGTATAGTGAGGTACTGGCTAATAGGCCACAAATAATTGCCCTAAACAAAGTGGATGCTTTGCCAATGGATAGTGATAATATAGTGAAATTCAAAAATGCAATATCCAAGATGTCAAAGTACAAGGATTGTGAGATTTTTGAGATTTCTGCATATACGCACAAGGGGCTAGAGGGACTGATAACTACTATTTTTGATAAACTGAGAGTATTGCCAAGGCAAGAACCAATTGAGTCCGAAGTGGTAGATTATGATGCTAGAGATACATCATCATTGCAATTTAGTACATTGGGCGATGGCGTATATGAGGTGCGTGGTGGATTGATCAATGAATTGGTGCGTAAGATTGTAATTGAGGATGAGGATAGTATGAATTATCTACAACGCAGGATGCGTAATGATGGTATTACGGAGAAACTAAAGAAAATGGGATTACAAGATGGTGACACTATAGTATTGGGTGATATGGAGTTTGAATACAAAGAATAACAAAGGAGAAAGATATGACCAGTAAAGAGAGAGCAGAGTGGCGAAAGCAAGCTATGAAGCTAGAGAGTATTGTGCAAATAGGTAAAGATGGTATTACACCTGCACTAGTACACACTGTATTACAGGCTATTAATAATAGGGAACTAATCAAAATCACTGTGCTAGAGAATAGTGGCGAGGATGTGAGGGAA
>JAFVZD010000052.1 GCA_017508345.1 Clostridia bacterium
CACGGTACTATACGCTATCGGTCACTAGGTCGTATTTAGCCTTAGGAGATGGTCCTCCTATCTTCACACTGGATTCCACGTGCCCTGTGTTACTCTGGATACTGACTGCTCCTCTCATTGTTTCGTCTACGGGACTATTACCCTATGTTGTGCGGTTTTCCAACCATCTTCGACTACATAAAAGAATGCGTGATGTCAGTCCGAACCCCATAAGTGTTACCACCTATGGTTTGGGCTCTTTCCCTTTCGCTCACCACTACTTAGGAAATCGATTTTTCTTTCTCTTCCTCCTGGTACTAAGATGTTTCAATTCCCAGGGTTCCCCTCCATACACTATGTATTCGTGTAAGGATACTACCCTATTAAAGGTAGTGCGTTCCCGCATTCGGATATCTACGGATCGTTACCTATTTGCGGTTCCCCGTAGCTTTTCGCAGCTTGTCACGTCCTTCATCGGCGCCTAGTGCCAAGGCATCCACCATACGCTCTTTGTAGCTTGATCGTATACGTCGATTTTTGCTGCAAACCCAGATTGCTCTGGTTTTGCGTATCTGGCAATTCTATGATATAGAATTTGCTCTCAGCATTTGTTTTGATTATTGTTAAAAACTAGCATAAATTGTAATTTCGTGAAATTGCATATTACACTATATTTTTTAGGATATTTGTATTGATTACAAATATATAATTATTCAGTTGTCAATCTACACGCTGGTGACATCAGTCACGTATCAACCAGTTGATTTCTGTCTCGTGGATGATACTTGCACATTATAGCAGTGATATCCTAGATTGTCAACAAGTTTTTTTAAAAAGTTTCATTTTTTTGCGTTTTTTTGCTACTTTTTAGCCCTTTTTAAGACACCCTACCGTGTGTGTCCTGCATTTTTGGGGCTTTTTGGACAATTTTTACCTCCTTCTATATTATATATAAAGAAAAACATACCAGTTTTCACCGATATGTTTTGTCTCAATTAGTTAAAAATTATCACAAAAATATTGTTACCTTGGTCCTGAATTACCTCATGACCTTGCCCCGTTAGCATAACATTTATCTTATTGTTTGCCAAGGTTTTTATATTTTCTGCACACTTGAATTCTATTCCTGTTATCCTATTCTGTAGATTTGCCTTATTCCAATCCAATACATAATTTACCAGATATTCCAATTCAGTTAGCGATTCCACATATAGGTCAATATCATTTCCAGCCTGTTCGTTAATTACTGTATTAGCAAAATAATCAAATGCTGTCACGCTACTAGGCCCACTGCTGCTTGGGGGCTCTTTGTGGTCCGCCATATCCGCATCTCTCCTCAAGAAATACCTGTGTGACAAATACTCACTATCCTCTGTGGCTATATCTGCCCATGTAGCATCTATGGTAAACCACTTTTTCTCCGTTTGTCCCGGCACTATAATGTTTACCTTATTCCAAGCATGTGCTCCACCCGCATCACCAGATACCTTTATACACTCAATTCCTTCAATATTACATAATAGTACTACTGTCTTAGCTATACCATCACATACAGCTTGACCTTTGTCAAATAATACACCATCAATATAAAAACCTTTGTAATTGGAAAGTACTTGCGATGCTGTGTTACGAATTGCCTCATCTCTGCTCCCCTCTAATTCACTAGACAAATTCAACAACTCCGTGTCATAATGGCTATTGTATACTACCCACTCATAGATTGCCAAAGTCCTCTCGTACTCTGTCATACCATTGTCAATGATTTGTCTCAAAATCTCTTTTGCTCGCTCGTATGCCTTGTATGCCATACATGTAGTTGAGCCAAATTTAGGCTTACAGCCATTCTGCAGAGCATAATATAGTTGGTCTGTTGTGAATACCAAAACCTCGTCCTCTCGCTCGTTTATTGCAAAATTCTCATAAGTTTCACTGCGTTTTAATGGACTATTATTAGCCACATCACTATAATTCATTGGCTCTACTTCCATTACTTGTTGCCTATTCTCCTCGCCAGCACTTGACTTGAATGGCATTGCCACATGGTCATGCTGTATGTTTAGTGAATAAATTGAATCACTAGAACTAATTGTTGCAGACATCAAGGAATATTGTATTGACTTTATCTCATTGTACTTACTCAAATATGTGTATATCGCATCACTCACTTTTACAGAGTAATTTACATAAAAATCCACATTCGTTAATCTATAATACAAAGCATAATAGCACAAATTCTGCATCTCTTCCTTGCTATCTATTACTAGGTCAAATTCTTGTCCCATAAAGTTGAATTTGCTATTACCATATGCCTGCTTTTGCATAGACGGACTGGTTAATTTTGGATAAATTCCTATTCCATCAGAATACGCAGAGTCTTGGGTGCTTCCGTCTGATACCGCTTGCACAAAAAAATACCCAGCCTTGTTGCTTTCACACAAACTACTTATATCCGCACTATTAATATTAGAGGTGATACTCGTGCCTTTTTCATTGGTTATCCTATAACTAGTAGCATTGTCCACACTAGCCCAAGTGAGTGTCTTACCGTCTAGAGATAAATTATTAGGCTGTGATAATGGCAAAGGACAAGTATAATCTACCTTTACACAAAAACTACTAGGACCATTCGTCACATAATTATAGCTCAATGCCCTTACTCGCAATTCATACTCTCCACCCGTAGTCATATAATCCATTATACGCATACTATTCTTGGTAGTATCCACAAAAGTTTCCTTACCATTCTTCGGTTTTATACCCACCACATACATATCAGCATTGGCTACATCCCCCCAGCTCAATGTGTACCCATTGAGTTCAGTCGGCATCCCACTTATCTGCGGAGTAGCCAGTTGCGTTTCCCCCATGACTAGCGTCATTTTGTCCGACCAATCACTGTCATTGGTAAATAAATTATCTGATACCGCCTTTACCTGTATATTCTGTATCCCTACACCCAGATATGGTGCCAAATCAAATTTATTCTCCTCTACCTCAAAAATAGTATCATTGATGTTTACCTCGTAGTCTTTTACATTGTCTTGCTTTTGCCAAGTCAATTCAAAAGAATTCTCCGGTAACTCTAGTATAGGTTTTTTTAGTGTAAACAAACACCCTGAGAGCATAAATACACTAACCAATACACATATACTAGCCATCCATCCTAATTTCTTTCTCATTAATTACCCCCTATAATATTTACCCACTCATCTGGCCACCCCGGTGGCATCACACCATCCACGCCTGTTGCCTCATACATGTCTACCACAAACTTGAGTTGTAGCCCCTTCTCTGCCCAATAATCCTCGTTGTAATCTTGTGATGTTATCTGAAAATGCGTAATTGGCTCTAGGTCCGTAGTCTTAGGCACTACTCCCTTGTAATACAAATAATTATCTTGTGCATCCAGATACCATTCCTGCGTATTAAATGTGTATTTAATACCCAATTCCGACATTTTCCCCGTAGGTAATCCACCTGTTTCATCCAAAATCTGTATTGCAAACCTCAAATACATCGCTCCATTGGTAGCATTTCTCACTGTTACCTTCTTTTCAATGTCTTGATTCAACCTAGCATTGTCAATTGGCACACTCAGAGAATCCGCATTTACTATCAATACATCTCCTGTTATCGGATCCGCCCCCGTCTTGTTACCAAACATATTGTACAAAAAATACCCACCTACACCCAATATCACCAGCAACGCTATTCCCAATATCAATATCGTAGACTTTTTGGACTTTTTCTTGCCATCATCCTCTGCGTCCGGCATCTCAAATGCCAATACCCTAATCCTGTCTATCTCCTTCTTTTTGAAAGGATATAGTGTCCTAGCACTCTCTATAGGCAACCTACATTTCAGCCTCTCCACTTTTTTTGCATACCTAAAAGGCTTTTTCTTTCGCCTAGCCTTTTTGAGCAACCTAATATTCACATCCATCATGTCTACATGCTCATTGTACCTGATTATCTCTTCTTCTGACAATTCCGGTATGGACTGATGTACATTTATGCGTATATTCGCCCTATCCTGCACTTTTCCGCTCAATTTGTCCCTCCTGTATCTATTGTACCCTACTTGCTTATGTATTATAACTACCTAATTATATTATATTTTTATCCCCCTTGACAAGCAAATTGACCACATTTTTTCATTTTTTTTATCCGCTTTTGCCTCCCACCCACCACACATCCAACATTTTATCCCAAGTAGTCACACAAAAAAAGAAAAAGTTCATTCCTTTGTTGTCTGAAACAAACTTTTCCTTTTATCACATATTTTTACCTATTTAAACCGACCTCATTTTCCACATTAACAGTACTGTTTTTTTGTAAAAAAAGAAAAAGGCTCTCAATTAGCCTTCTCCATATTTATTTTGCAGACATCAAATTAGCCATATTTGTAAAATAATTACTTGTTGTAGTGGTTGCAGTTCTAAAACTCACATAAGACCTCAAATAAGGCTTCAAACCATTCAACGCATTTGCTATACAAGTTTTATCAGCAGTCATTTTTTGCTTTTGATTAACAAAATCAAATAATTCACATTCTTGATTACTTATATCAGCTTCCGCTGTAGTAGTGCTCAATACTGTATCCAAATCACCATTAATATTAGCTCTTGTACAATTAAAGTATGCAAATTGTGTTGCATTATTAGGTTTTGCAAAGTTCATGTACACTAATTCTGATTTACTATCTGTTATCTTATTACTACTAATCTTTGCCTCTATTACATAAAAATAACCCTCTGTCATCACATTTATGGTCCATTCCATATCAATATAACTAATTATGTTACCATCTTTTTCAGTCATATAATGTGATTGAATTAGTGCTCCCATATTTTCAATCAATTCCACCTTGTATAACATTGTGTCTACACTTCCGTCACTTTGTGTTCTCGTAGACTTATAAAACTTATCGTACTCCGTACCCGGATATACAAAACATTGTGCCATTATTGCATAAGTATCCATTGCCCAAGCAACAGAATTAGCCTGAGTAACATTCAGATCCGCCTCTGCCACACTTGTAAAATAACTCTTTACATCATATCCATCACTAGCATAAACATAATCTTGTCCACCCTCCACACTATTAGCAGCAACAGACACAGGCTTACCCGCCTTCATCACATTCCTAGCATCCACAATAATTTCCTCAACAGCTTCCATAGTCAACTCAAATGGGTCACCATTTTTGTCTTTAAAATACAAATAACCAAACACAATTGACGCAAGTGTAGCAATCACCAAATAAACTGTCAAAAAAGTCCTAGCAATACTATTCATATTTCCTCTCCTGTTTAATTTTTAATAGACTATATAGGACCGCCATTCCACAAAAATTAGTACATCTAACAACACAAGCACCTATTTGGATTCACATCAAAACGGCTTCCGTTACTTTTATAATTTTTGCAAGAAATTTCAAGTTCTACATGTCCACCTTACATAGTATACCCCC
>JAFVZD010000053.1 GCA_017508345.1 Clostridia bacterium
GAGTGTAGGCACACCGATACCGCAGGCTTCAGCTACTTTTTGTTCTCCGCGTTCTATAATTGCATTAGGGAGGTTAGCGAGTGCACCATCTAGAATGGCTTGTTCGGTTAGATTGAATAGAGCCAATAATTTGTGAACTGCTGGGTAACTCTCTGGGTGAACTGCGGTGTTATCTAGGATATTTTTGGCACCAGGGATGCGTAAGAATCCTGCGCATTGCTCGTAGGCTTTTGCACCAATCTTTGGTACATCTAGCAATTGTTCACGAGAAGTAAAAGATTTGATCTTGTCACGATAATTGGCAACTTCTTTTGCACTAGTGTTATTTAGTCCACTAACTCTAGCTAGTAGTGGAATGCTAGCTGTATTGAGGTCTACACCTACCTCATTTACACAGTTCTCGACTACGCCTTCTAGTACCTCGGAGAGGCGTTTTTGAGGCATATCGTGCTGGTATTGACCTACACCAATAGATTTTGGATCAATTTTGATTAGTTCGGCTAGAGGGTCTTGCAATCTGCGTGCAATGCTCACAGCACTACGGATGCTGACATCGTATTGAGGGAATTCTTTTGCACCTAATTCGCTAGCACTATACACACTGGCACCTGCCTCATTCACCATAGCATATTGTACTGGGAAACGCAGTGTCTTGATGAGGTTGGCTACAAAAATCTCAGCCTCTTTGCTGGCAGTACCATTACCAATACTAATAGTGTCTACCTTGTGTCTAAAAATCATATCGGTAAGTATTCGAGCACTTTCTTCTGTTTTGTTTTGTGGTGGGGTAGGATATACTACGCCAGTGTCTAGAATCATACCTTTTGAGTCGATTACAGCAATCTTGCATCCTGTCCTATATGCTGGGTCTACTGCCATAATTATTTTACCTTTGAGAGGTGGCTGCATGAGTAATGGCTTGAGGTTGCTCTCAAACATTTTGATAGCTTGTTCATTGGCATTGTCTGTAAGCATAGTGCGTAATTCACGCTCAAGTGAAGGTGCGAGTAGTCTATCGTAACCATCTGTAATAGCACGAGAGATAAAGTCTGTTACATTCATCTCGTGCAGTGCTACGGTAGATTTTTTGGTAGTAGTGTTATCGCTATTTTCGTCAAATCTAGCTAGGTAACTCTGGGCACTACCACGCAAGAACTGGTGGTACATAGTGGCGTAGATATGGCGCATAGTCTTGGGATCTAACTTGAAACTCACTTTGATAGCATCTTCTTTTTCACCACGATTGATAGCTAGTATGCGGTGGCTAGGCATAGTCTTGAGATTCTCTGTATAGTCTTTGTAATTTTCATAAGTCTTGTCTGCGTCTTTGTCTGCTACCCAAGTAGTAGATAGTTTACCCCAATTCCAATAAATCTCGCGTAGAGATTTGCGTACATTGGTATGGTCTGCTACTATCTCTGCTATGATGTCGCTAGCACCATTGAGGGCTAGATCGATATCAGTGATACCGGCATCTGGGTTGAGATATCCCTCTGCCAATGTAGCTAAGTTGGTATTAGGTTTTTGTGCCAAAATCGCATCAGCTAATGGCTGCAAGCCTGCAGCGATAGCCACACTAGCACGGGTTTTTTTCTTTGGCTTGAATGGTCTATATATATCCTCAATTTCGGTAAGTGTGACAGCAGAGTCAATAGATTTTTGAATCTCAGGTGTCATATTGCCTTGCTCGGTAATAAGGTTAGTAACCTCGTCTTTGCGTTTGCTGAGATTACGCAAGTAGTTGAGGTCATCAGCAAAGTTTCTGATAGTTTGGTCATCACAAGTACCGTGCATTTCTTTGCGGTAACGCGCGATGAAAGGTATGGTGCAACCTTCGTCCAACAGGTTAATCAAATTTTGTGCATGAACGGGTTGCAAACCAAAGCGTTCTGCTAAAACTAGATGAAATTCCATAATATAATTCTCCTAAAAAGTGATAATGTTATTATAACACAAATTATGTGGAATGGCAATTGTAAAATTAAAAAAAGCACTCATTATTGTGAATAAGTGCTAAATTTATTAGAATATTTCATCAATGTTGTGTTCATCAAGTTTTAGTTGTTTTTTGAGGTTGTCTGTATTAATTTTGGTGGAATCCAATGTAGTGGAGTCATCTTTTTTGGGTGTTTGCTCTTCAGAGTCAATATCCATACTGGTATCCAAGTCAGCAGATGAAAACATACTAGTATTTTGTACGCGTGACAACTCTAAGTTGGCTGATTTTACTGCGCGTTGCATTTCTTGATATTCGCGTACATTTTCGGCATTTTTCATGCGTTTTTGGAGTTTGGCTAATAGTCTTTGATTCTTTTTGGCACTAATGCTATTCTGATGTAGGGCATTAGTAATTTCTTTTTTGTCGTGCAACATATCCGTAGTGGCTATATTATCTATAATTTTTTCGCTTTGAGTATCTATTGGGAAAGTTGTTTTGGTTTTTGTTTTTTGCATATATTTGTCAATTTGGTCGTGTACTAGTTTTTTGAATTTCTCTGCATTGGATGGAGAAATCAAAATGGATTTGATTTTTTCACCTTGTAGGTAGCGGATGCAAACTCTGTGATAGCTCAATGCTGGGGCTAGACGAAAATTGTCAATGTCTGTCATAGAGATAATTTTGGCATAGTCTATGCGGTAATTGATTAGGAATAGTCCGCAATTGATATATAATGCATCAGTGCGGATGTGGTAGTAGGTGCCAAAGTAGATAGGGATTACAAATAATATTAGTATGCCTAATAACACTACAGCGGGAATCCATATATCCAGCATTATACCTACTAGGCTAAAGAACATTGACAACAAACATATTAGTAGCAAGGTGATGAATACGCCATCTCCTATTTTGGAATAAATTTTCATATTATATACCTCATTTTTATAAAACTTTTTGATTAATGCTGGTGATAATCAAGTCAGCATCTGTATTACAAACATTACTCAGGAATATTTCACCAACTTTGTAACGAGATTTTGTTTTTGCAGTTTGGACTGCACGCAGTATATCCATATACTTGGCTTTTGGGATATCTCGAGAAGTACGCAGTGTGATGGTACCATTGGGTATAGCCTTTACTGTGGTCAGCATACGCACGGGGGAGAGCATTTCTTGGGTACCATATTCTTTGCCTCTGGGACAAGAATTGCCGGTAACAATTATTTGATTATTTTTTTTGGTTATGTGCAATGCACAACCTACGGGGCATTTGATACAAGTAATATCCATATATTTCTCCTTATATCGGTAATATTTTGACAGTTAGATTAGCGGACGGATTTTGTTTTTTGACTGTGATGGTTTGGATCTCATTAGGTGCAATGGCTGGGCAAGGTTTGGTGAATATTACATCATCGCCGTCACTCACTACTATGCGTACTCTTTGTAGTTTTTTGGTAACACGAAAGGCGATAGTAAGGTATCCTGTGGTGTGTGGATAGTAGTATTTTGGTACGGTATAGCGGATATTCTCATCATGAGCGAGTGGTACAGAGTGTGGATGTTTGTGTGAGGACAATGCGTACATACCTGCGTTGGTTCCGGCGCGTTCGCCTTCGCGAGTAACATTGTCTACTAGGTCATTCACATGTAGTACATTACCTGCGATAAATAGTCCAGGTGTGCTGGTCTGCAGATTTTCGTCTACGGCTAGACTATTGGTAGCGGGTAATGTTTCTAGATCAAAGTGTGATACTAATTCAATCTCGGGGATTAGACCAACGGAAATTAATAATGTATCACATGGCACCAGTTTTTCTTTGGTCAAGTCAGGGGTACCATCCACTACTGGGGCTACCATAATACCTTGTACACGCTTGGTACCTATTACGCGTGTAACACTGGTATTGAGATATAATGGGATATCAAAATCTAATAGGCATTGTGTGATGTTGCGTGCTAGTCCGCTGGATGCTGGATTTATCTCATAGACACCTACAATGGTAGCACCTTCGCAGAATA
>JAFVZD010000054.1 GCA_017508345.1 Clostridia bacterium
CCGGCGATGAGCTTTCCGTCAATGATCTCAATGCAGGGATGCAGGTTCAGCAGATTGCCCACCAGAGCCACGGCGTTGCTGCACCGGCCGCCGGCCCGGAGATAGTCCAGGTTCTTGGGGATGAAGCACATTTTGGTCTGCAGACCGATTTCCTCTGCCTTGGCAGCAGCTTCTTCCAGTGTGGCGTCCGGATGCCCCTTCAGCCAGTCGGAAACCGCCATGACCACGGCACCCTGCCCCACGGACACATGCCTGGTATCCACCAGCCGAACGTTATTTGCATAGGGCTTTTCCTCCAGAGCCAGCTCACAGCTGTGGTAAGAGCAGGTGGTGACGGCGGAGTAGGCCAGATACAGCACCCGGGCATCGGGCTTGGCAGAGAAGATTTCCTCCAGAACGGACTCAAAATCATAAGGGGTGCTGCCGCTGGTGGTGGGAGTCTTGCCGGTGCGGTCATAGTAGCTGCAGACATCTTCCGCAGGGAAAGTGCCGTCGTCCAGGGTCACATCCCCCAGCGACACATGCATGGGCACCAGACGGACATTGTATTTGGCAGCAAGCTCGGGGGTGATATCAGAGCCGGTCTCCGCCAGCAGAATAATAGAAGACATAGAAATTCCTTTCAGAAAGTATCGAAATTCGTTTAATCGGTTATCAAAAAACCGGTGTTTATTAATATACCCGTTTTTAACGGAAAAGTCAAGAATTATTCACAATTCCGGGGCGGAAAACGCGAAATACCATTTGCTTGTTCTTTGCATTTGTGGTAAGATAGAAAAAATATATGCCCTAGGAAAGGAAATCACATGAATCGTATTGTACCTATTGCCAATACCAGTACTGTGAGTGGTGCCACCATTTTTAGCCACATATTAAATTTCTTTGCCTTCAACTTTCTATCCACATCCTTTGGATATTTGAATGCGTACACAGCCTTTGGGTCACCTATCTCATCCGCATATGCAAATGCATCTTGATACCACAACTCTTGCATTTTATTCTTGTAGTTAATATACTTCTTACCCTCAATAGACACAGCAATTCCACTAGAAACTATCAGTCCAATGCACGCTGGAAACAACATTATATAAGTAGCCCACACTAGGCATAGGCTAATCACCGCTATGCCCCCCGCAATCAGTGCCACCATTATCTTTGGGTCTCTAAAATTCATATTTTCCTCCTTACAATACGTTACTCAGTATTATCATTACCAGTATTACCAATGTGGATACTACTTGCGCTACCATATACCACGCACTACGTTTGCTCCTAGCATAACTATATCCCGCCACCAGTACTATAAAATACGCCAGTATATTGGCCAATGACATTATTGTGCCTATTGCTCCGCTAAATACCAAGCCCGGCAAGTGCATTACCTCACCTTGCGCCAAGGCCACTAACATTGCAATCAGTGATGCCAATGCGATAAGTATAGAAGACACAAAACCCAACATATTCACAAATCTTCTAAAAGCATATTGCCCCATACTCTACCCCCTTGTGTTATTATAATTATTATATCTATTCTAATATATTTAGTCAAGTTTTTGCAGTACACTCTCAAAGTATTCCGGCAATCCCACATCAAATTTCATCCACTCCCCCGTGGTAGGGTGTCTAAACTCTATGTGCCTAGAATGTAATAATTGCCCAGAAAGATTAAATTTATCCTTATTTGTGTTATACAAAGTATCCCCCACTATTGGATACCCCAAATATTTTGTATGCACTCTAATTTGATGTGTCCTACCCGTTGCCAGCCTAAACGCCACCAGTGTGTATTTGCGAAATCGTTTTTCTACCCAATACCTAGTCTTAGCCACTCGCCCCGTTCCGTTGTGCATTACCGCCATTCTCAGTCTATTCTTTGGGTCACGAGCAATGAGTGTCTCCACTTCCCCCTCATCCTTGGTCATTACACCAGTCACCAGTGCTACGTATTCCCTTACGCAAGTTTTATCCGCAATCTGCTTGGCTAAATTATTGTGTGCCTTATCATTTTTGGCCACCAACATCAACCCCGATGTGTCTTTGTCCAACCTATGCACAATACCCGGTCTGTACTCGCCATTTATGCTAGATAATTCTTTTACTTTGTATAGCAATGCATTTACCAATGTGCCACTCTTTACCGTACTAGCGGGATGCACTGTCATACCTTGTGCTTTGTTAATTACTAATAAGTCATTGTCCTCATATACAATATCTAGCGGTATATCCTCTGCACCTACTGTATCCACTTGTACCTGTGGTATCTCTATGTCTACAATGTCATTCTCTCTTAGCACATAACCAGCCTTTTGTTGCTTACTATTTACCAACACTTTGCCATCCGTGATTAATTTCTTTATCGCACTGCGTGTAATCTCGGTAAATTGCTCGCTCAAATACACATCCAGTCTAACTTTCTCATAATCCGCATTTACTACCATTTGTCGCTTATCACTCATTGGAGGTATCCTCCTTTTTGGCTTCACGTGTAGCAAAGAATAGTATCCAAATAGCAAGGCAAGCAGTACCTATACACAATGCACAATCCGCAATATTGAATATCGGGAAATTCATAAAGTCTAAACAAATAAAGTCCCTAACGTACCCCAATGCTATCCTATCTATTAGATTACCTATTATTCCGCCCAATAATAGCGTAAAACCTACATAATACCATCCATTATAACGAAATTTCGCCTTGCTAAATATGTCAAATAATACCATACCTACCACAAAGGCTATACCCAAGGCAATAAATAACCACCTAGCACCATCCAGCATACTAAAACTAGCACCCGTATTGTGTGCAGATACAAAACTAAGCACCCCCGGGATTACCTCCATATGTATACCCTCGGTCACAATCTTTGTAACCAAGTCCAATATCATTATGCCTATTGCCAATATATACCAATACTTTATCTTCATTATATTTTCCTCTTTGGTTTTATCAATTTCACTCCGCTAGGTGCGTATAAATATAGTCCACGACTAACTTCTTGCATATCCCCACCCAGGGCAAATATAGCACCCGACAAAAAA
>JAFVZD010000005.1 GCA_017508345.1 Clostridia bacterium
AAGAGGCCCAACAACAAGCCGAAAAGCCAGATGTAGAAGTAAAAGATGCAGAGGCAAAAAAGGCTGATGAGTAATAATAGAGGAGAATAATTGTGGCTGACAAAAATTATTACGATATACTAGGCGTAGACAAGTCTGCTAGTGCGGATGAGATAAAGTCTGCATATCGCAAGTTGGCAAAAAAATATCACCCTGACCTAAATAAGGATAATCCCGATGCTAGTGCAAAATTCAAAGAAGTAAACGAAGCATATGAGACATTGTCCGACCCACAAAAAAAGTCCAATTACGACCAGTTCGGTAGTGCTAATGGACCTAATCCAAATGACATTTTTAGAGGCGGTAACGCAGGTGGATTCAGTGGTTTTGGCGGAGGATTTGAGGATATATTTAGCAATATATTCTCTTCTTTCGGTGGTGGCCGTGCCAGTGCAAATACTGCTGTAGCAGGTAACGATATCAGTGTCAAGGTAACACTCTCATTTGAGGAATCAGCCAAGGGGGTCACCAAGACATTCAATATCGTACGCACAGAGGAGTGTTCGCATTGCCATGGTACAGGTGCAAAGAATGGTACAGAATACCACACTTGTAGCGAGTGTGGCGGTACTGGCCAAGTGCAATATACCCAAAATACACTCTTTGGTAGAATAGTCAACCAAGGTCCCTGCAAATCTTGTAATGGTACAGGTAAGATAGTCAAAGAGAAATGTAGCGAATGTAATGGTAAAGGTTACAAACGCACCAATGTGAGTATCCCTGTGGATATCCCTGCCGGTATTGACAATGACCAAATAGTCACACTGCGTGGATATGGTGATGCTGGTATGCGTGGTGGCCCTAATGGTGACTTGCAAATATTAGTGCGTGTAGAACCACACAAATTGTTGGTACGCAAAGATAACGATGTGCACTTAGACTTGCCCGTTCCATTCATTACCGCTATGCTAGGTGGCAAAGTAATCATTCCTAGCTTAGAGGGTAAATTGGAGCTCAATATTCCTGAGAATACCCAAACAGGTACCGTACTCAAGCTCAAAGGTAAAGGATTTAAATACATCAACAAGAATTCTTATGGCGATATGCTTATCAAAGTAATAGTGGACCTACCAAAACTAGATAAAAAGAGTAAGTCCCAAATAGAGGCATTGCGAAAAGTCTTTGATGACGAAGACTTTGACAAATACCGCAAGTTTAGAGATACTACCAAGAATTTATAATTATAGACATAACCATATTTGCTAGTTTAGTGGATATGGTTTTGTTATTACCCTTTACAAATCAATTACTTTTTGTTATTATATAGTATTCATAGGAGAAAAGTATGAGAGAATACAGATTTTATACAGCCTTGGAGAATATACACAATGATATTGTAGTATTGGATGGCGATGAACACAATCATTTGTCCAAGGTGTTGAGATTGACAGAGGGGACTAATGTGACTATACTCAGTAGTGACAACCTAGTACGCGATTGTGTGATTACTAGCATAACCAAACGCGACACCACATTACAAGTATTAGATACTGCTGAGTGCGTAGAACATTTGCCTGATGTTACATTATTCCAAGCCCTAGTGCGTGCAGACAAAATGGATCTAATTGTGCAGAAGTGTACCGAATTGGGACTAAAGCGTTTTGTACCATTCCAGAGTGAATACTGCACCGTGCAGGACAAGGGTAACAAGATAGACCGCCTCAATCGTATAGTGCTAGCATCTTGCAAACAATCTGGTAGATTGAGTGCTATGACTATTGAGCCTACTATACAATTTGCAGATTTGTTGGGGAGATTGAGCGAGTTTGATTATGTAATATTCGCTAACGAAAAAGAATGCAAGTCCGCCAGTAGCATTCTAGGTAAACTAACCAAAAAAGACAAGATTGCCATAGTGATAGGTTGCGAGGGTGGTTTCAGCCCCAGTGAGGCTAGTGCATTGATTGATGCCGGTGCACAATCCTTGAGCTTAGGCAAGTTAATACTGAGAGCAGAGACCGCTAGCATTGCTCTGACTAGCGTTATAATGTACACAATAGGAGAATGGGAAAGATGAAAATATCAATGCTAACTTTAGGATGCAAAGTAAATGCCTATGAGGCAGAATGTATCGCTAATGAATTAATACGGAATGGCCATGAAGTGACAGATACACTAGAGCCAGCCGATGTATATATACTTAGTACTTGTGCAGTGACAAATGAGGCAGAACGCAAGTCTAGACAAATGGTAGCCAAACTGCGTAAACTCAATCCTAATGCAAAGATTATTGTATGTGGATGTGCTAGCCAACACAACAGCCAGCAATTTAGCTCAAAAGACAATGTCACCATCACTCTAGGTACTAGTGGCAAACAATGGATACCCAACTTACTCAACGAGATAGGAGACTACACGATGGAGCCTACTGCAGAGTATGAGCATTTTGGAGAACCTAAGCCAACTCGTACTCGTGCATATGTAAAGGTACAAGATGGTTGCAACAATTTCTGTAGTTATTGCCTCATACCATACTTGCGTGGTCGTAGTAGGAGTAGAGATCTAGAGAGCATTGTAGTAGAGGTATTTAGACTCAGCAAGATTTCAAAAGAAATAGTACTCACTGGTATCAATATATCCGCATGGGGGCAAGATATCAATCTAGACCTAGTAGACCTGATGAGTTCGGTAAACAATATTCCTGCACGCATTCGTATTAGTAGTATGGAGATGAATATCATTACACCTGAGTTACTCAACACTATGCAAGCAATGCCTAATTTTTGTGACCACTTTCACTTGAGCATCCAGTCTGCTTGTGACCGCACACTCAAAGATATGAATAGACATTATACCATAGACGAATACATCAAAAAAGTAGAGCTAATTCGCAAATGTTTCCCTCACGCAGGTATTACTACTGATCTAATCATTGGTTATCCAACAGAGACAGATCAAGATTTTGCTACCACATTGCAAAATGTCCAAAAAATTGGGTTTGCTGATATGCATTTGTTCCCATATTCTCGCAGAGAGGGTACCGTAGCTAGCAGATTGCCTATGTTGGATTCTAGCATTGTTAGTGCTAGAGTAGAGCAAATGACTGCTCTGCGTGATGAGATGAAATTGAATTTCCTCAAACAAGAACGCGGTATGATCTATGAGGTGCTATTTGAGCAACAAAAAGATGGCTACTATGTGGGACATACTAGGAATTTTATCAAAGTATACGCTCAATCCGACAAGATTGCAGACAATACCCTAGCTATGGTCCGTATAGGTGCCCCATATGAGGATGGCGTGATTGGCGAAGTAGTACAATTAATAGATGAAGAGTAGGAGGTAAATATTATGTCAGATTGTATTTTTTGTAAGATAATTAGAGGCGAAGTGCCTAGCAATATTGTTTATGAGGACGATGATTTTGTGATATTCACCAATATCAACCCTTCCAGTAAATATCACTATCTAGCAGTTCCAAAAGAACATTATGGTTTGCTAAGCGTTGCCCCAGCATCCCAAGATAGAGTGCTGGGCAAAATGCTACTCACTATTCCTAAACTGAGTGAGTTGCTACACCTAGAGAATGGTTATAGACTCATAGTGAATCAAGGTCCAGACTCTGGTCAAGAGGTGCATCACTTGCACATTCATATATTGGCTGGTCAAAAGATGGAATGGCACCCAATCTAATATTTTTTTGATTTTTTTGTAAAATTTGCAAATAAGTACTTGATTTTATTCATAAAATATGTTACACTAAATGAAATTTTACAACCAAGGTGGTGAGAGTTCGATGGCAATGGTAACAGTAGGCAAGGATGAGTCTATTGACAGCGCGCTAAAGAGATTTAAGCGCAAATGTCAAAAAGATGGCATCATTGGCGACTTGCGTAAACGCGAAGCATATGAGAAGCCTAGCGTTAAGCGTAAGAAGAAGAGTGAAGCAGCACGCAAACGCAACCGTAAGTAATAGGGAGGGAGCAATTCTCTCTTTATTTTTTTTGTAATTTAACACATTTAACAAATGACTAAGGAGATATAATGTTAGCTAAGGTAAAGACGCTGGGCCTTGTGGGGATACAAGGTTTCGGCTTGACAGTAGAGGTGGACCTGTCTAATGGTTTACCTAAATTTGATATAGTCGGTCTACCAGATACAGCTATCAAGGAGAGTAAGGAGCGTGTCCGTAGTGCTATCCGAAATAGTGGACTCAAGTTCCCTAACGGTCGTACTACTGTCAATCTTGCTCCAGCAGACTTAAAGAAAGAAGGTCCATCATATGACCTTCCTATTGCTGTATCCTTATTGGTAGGTCAAGGACTAATAGAGACAGAGGAATACAAGGATTACGCTTTTTTGGGAGAATTGTCCCTAGATGGTAGCGTACACAAGATCAATGGCTTGATGCCATTACTAATTACTGCTAGGAGTTTGGGATACAAAAAGATTATCATCCCTAGTGACAACGCATTTGAGGCAAGTTTTATAGAGGGTATTACCGCATACGGGGTCAGTAATCTCCGTGAGGTGGTAGGGCACTTTTTGATCGAAGAGCCTAGACGCATCCCTGAGATTGCTAAGCAAAATTTTGAGGAAGTCAAGAGTGATAGGACATATCCTAATGACTTTTGTTATGTGCGTGGTCAGGTAGCCGCAAAGCGTGCTATGGAGATAGCTGCCGCTGGCGGACACAATATAATGATGATAGGACCTCCAGGTGCGGGTAAGACTATGCTGGCACGCTGTATGCCTAGTATATTGCCAGACTTGACATTTGATGAGGCACTAGAGGTTACCAAGATACATAGTGTAGCAGGTGTACTAGACCCTAGAGATGGTATTATCTATGAGCGACCTTTCCGTTCGCCTCACCACACTACTACCAATGTCACACTGACAGGTGGTGGACACAAGAGTAAACCCGGTGAAATTAGCCTAGCACACAGCGGAGTGTTATTCCTAGACGAATTACCAGAATACAACAGACAAGTAATAGAGACACTTCGTCAGCCCCTAGAGGATGGTGTGATTACCGTAGCTAGACTCAATAGCACGGTGGAGTATCCAGCAGAATTTATGCTAATCACCAGTATGAACCCATGTCCATGTGGACACTTTGGTAGCAAAATCAAGGAATGTAAATGTACTTATACACAGATCCGCAAATATTTGGATAAACTCAGTGGACCACTGCTAGATAGGATAGACCTGCACATTGAGGTGGATGGTATCACTTACCAAGAATTAACCGACACAAGTACACTAGAGGAGAGTAGTGCTGTAGTGCGTGCTAGAGTAAATAAGGCCAGGAATATCCAACGCAAACGCTACAAGGATACCAAGACCAAGTGTAATGCCAAGATGACATCTCCCCAAGTGAATAGATATTGCGTATTGGATCAAGACTGCAAGGATTTGCTGAGCAATGCCTTTACTAACCTAAACTTGTCTGCCCGTGCATACAATAGAATACTCAAGGTGGCTCGTACCATAGCAGACCTAGACAATAGTGATAATATAGAGATAAATCACCTAGCAGAGGCTATTGGTTATAGGACACTAGACAAAAAATATTGGGAACATTAATATTAATTACAAGGAGTAGAGAATGCAAGACAATCTAGAATATTATCTAACACT
>JAFVZD010000055.1 GCA_017508345.1 Clostridia bacterium
CCGGGTGGTACGGTGGCTACGGGTGGCAACTGGCAACTCGCTGTACTAGAATCCGAACGCGGTGGTGGTGCTATTGGACTAAAGGGTACTGCTGGTGGCTCAGCAGGTGAAGGATTGACCTACAATACTGCAGGTATGGCGTATACATATAGCAGTAGTACACCATATTATTCACAAGAATTCCTCACATATTCTACAGGTGACCGCAGGTTTATGCTAGATGGATACATCGGTAGTGACAAATACACTAGTGTATGGTGTCTGGGTATGTGTAATCCTTGGGGTAATGTGTGGACATGGGTATTCGGTACTGCAGTACTACATGATGAGAGTGCTGGCAAGGCGTATGCCTATGTGAATTTTGATGATTATGACCATGCTAATGGTAATTATATCACTAGTAATAGCACAGATGCTTGGGAGATACAGGATGCTAGATTTATCGCTAATAATTACAGTAGACTCACATATAATGTACCTACAGCGAATGGCTGGTACAGGTATATGGGTGTGAGTGTAGTGGACTCAAATAACGGTATTCAGAGCTTAATAGGATTACCTACATCTGCTTCCTCCACCGGAGGAGCAAGTGTGGGGCTATCTGATCATTTTTGGAGTAATCATCTAGAGGCTGCTTCGTTTGGGGTGTGGCGTGGCGGCTTTAGTGATACCACCTACGCCGGCGCCCTCTCGTACACTGTTGCTTCTGAACTTACGCACACAAACGCGCATTTTGGGTTTCGTTCTATGCTCATTAATTAATTTTATTCTCAAATATATCAACAAAAAGCAGACAAAGATTAGTTTGCTTTTTTGTTTGGCAAAAAGTGTCAAAAAATTCATGTTTAAAAATTAGCATTGTACACACACTAGCAATATTTGGAGGTGAGTGTATGTGGGAATACACTATTAAATGTGACAAGCACTCTAATGAATATCTACATTATATATACAATAATATTGTTAGTAGAATAATTGACAAAGGTGGTAATATTGCCATTGTAGAGAATGACACAGAGTGCATATTGAGTGTGGCTGTAAGTGACACAGATACCAAGACAATGCAAAGGTTAATCAAGACCAAAATAGTAGATATTTTATGCGAAAAAATGAAATATGATTACATCAAGAATAGATGGGCAGGTGGAGTATTTCACAAAGACTTTGAGGAATTATTTCTACGAGTCTGTACATATTTTGACATAGAATTGGAGCGAAAGATTGTGATGCGCAATCTAGTCTTATCCAATAGTATTATGCTGGATACATATATTCATTTTTATCTGTCACCACTCATACAAAAATGGCAAGACTTGGTAAATCTAGTCAACAACAATGTAGATGTTTTTCTCCAAAATGATACTTTTTTTGAGATATTATCCTTTTTGGTAAGCAATCTAGATACCAAGACAAACATTGTGAATATTAGCATTAGTGATGATTCCAGCAGTCTAGTACTGGAATGTGGCAAGTTATACAAGATTTTTGATATCAATGACACGATAGGCATAATCACAGGACTAATAGAGTTTGCTCCCAAAAAAGTATTGATTGCCGTTCCACAGCACAGCCACTATAGTATGGATAGGATTGTCCAACTCTTTGGTAATAGGGTAGATCTAATAGCGGGCAAATAGTGGTTTTTTGTAGAAAATCAGTATTGACTAAATCCCTTAATTATGTTATATTCTAAATATAACAAGTTGAGGGGATAAATATGGATAAGAGAGAAGATGCACAAAAGATTGTTAATCATTTCAAAAAAGGCAACAAGCAAGATGTTTTGGTAATCAAGATGCCTGCACAATATTCTGACAAAAACTTGATACAAGAGCGTCTAATAGCTTGTAGTATGGAGTACTCCAAAAAATTTGGATACCTGAGAGCATCATACAATTACACTGTATTACTAGAGTTCCCTGACGGTAGCAGAAAGTCTTTTGGCTACGGCAGAGCATTACACCATGCTAGAGAAAATTTGAGTGGACAATGGGCAAAGACCATGCGCTCTATAGATAAATATTGGAGATTGCCTGATGAGGAATATGAGTCACAACTTTTTATGGAAATCGCGGGCAAGTATCACAAAAAGTATGGTGACCTAGCAATGGATGATGACTACATCCATGAATACAAAGGCACCAAAGGTAGAAAACGCAAATATCCATTAGGCAAGTATCTCAACAAAGCGAGGATGGCTATTAATGGTCAGCCTTGTGGATTGGTAGTCACAGACGACATGGCTAGACAATTGGATGAGTGGGACCCTGAGTGGAGGACTACCACATTGACAGATGATGATATCACTCTGAGTCACGAGATATTCTTGGATTGTTGTAGGTACCATTATGCCAATAATGGTAATCTCAGGATGCCTCCCCAGACTACCTATGATCTAAAATATCAGGATGGCGAGACACAGCCATTCAATATAGGTAAATTATTATATACATATAGAGATATATTGCGTGAGAATCCAGATTCTGATGTACTACCAAAGTATATTGTAGATGAATTATTGGCAATGGATCAGGATTGTCTATTGTCCGATATAGAGTATGCCAGAAAGCAATTTGTACAATGTTGCAATGAGTTTTTCACTAAGCATGGACACTTGCGTCCATCTCTATCCGATGAGGTAACTATTGAGTATCCAAATGGCGTAAAAGAATCATACAGATTAGGGCACAAAATGAATAATTACAGATACCAGCTCAAACATGGATGCAGTATACCAGCAGTGAATGAAGAGGTAATATCCATTATGAACGATATGGATCCATATTGGCTAAATCGTGAGAAAACCATTAGCGAAATGCAAACCGAAAAAATGCTAAATACCCAAGCCAAATAACAAACAATACAAAGGACAAGATATTTGGTAATACCATAGTAGGTATACAATTTGTAGCGGATAGACAATTTGTCAATCAAAAGGCATTGGATGTAGATGAGGGGGATGTTGTATTATCAAAATGAGGGGGACATATATATAGTTTTTGCCCATGTTGCCTAAAATAGGAATAAATTTTATAAAATTTGGATAAAATTGTGTTTAATTATTTGACATATTTTCTTATAAGTGTTATATTTAAACCATGTGGGAGGAATAAATATATGAAACGAGAAAAACAAGAGTTGTTTTTGAGATTGTGTAGAGAATATGCTGCGGTATATGGACACTTGAGAGTACCTATTACACAATGTGCGTTGATTGAGTACAAGGATGGCAGTACCAAGAATATACCATTTGGTACATTGATGCAGATATCTCGTGCTATTGTCAAGGACCCTAATAGTTCAAATAGACTTGATCATGATATTATAGAGAGCTTGAGTGCTATAGATGAGAACTGGGCGACAGTAGATAGTGA
>JAFVZD010000056.1 GCA_017508345.1 Clostridia bacterium
ACTCTAGGCAAAGCCCTGTCCAATATTACATACTCACTATATGGCATCATACTAGTATGCAATACAGTGTCTAGACTACGCTCAATAATACCACCAGCCACAATCTCATCATCCTTGTCCACTGGCTTCTGCGCCTGAGCCACTTTTGTCAGCGCATTAGTTATATCCAATTCATCTTTTTTGTCCATTTATTACCTCTCGCCTACCTATATATCTAGGTTGTCCATTTTATTAAAATTAGCATGCTCACTGATGTATTTTTTTCTACCCTCTATGTCATCTCCCATCAGTGTAGTTATCAACATATCCGCACTAGCAGCATCCTCTACTGTTACTCTCACCAATGACCTATTTTCCGGATCCATAGTAGTATCCCACAACTGCTCCGGATTCATCTCACCCAATCCCTTGTATCTCTGTATTGTGTACCCCTTACCTACTCTAGCTATCGCCTCAGGCAATTCAGCATCACTATACACATACTCTATGGTATCCTTCTTCTGCACCTTGTATAATGGTGGCATTCCCATATATACATGTCCATTGTATACCAGATCCTTCATATAACGGAAAAAAAATGTCAATAGTATGGCTCTGATGTGTGCACCATCTTGGTCCGCATCACTCAATATTATTACCTTGTGATACTTTAGACTACTCAGGTCAAAGTCCTCTCCTATACCCGTACCCAACGCACTAATTATTGTACGGATCTCCTCATTGGCTAGTACTTGACTCAAACGCTTGTTCTCCGCATTCAATGGCTTACCTCTCAGCGGTAATATCGCTTGGAATGACCTGTCCCTAGCCTGCTTTGCACTACCTCCCGCACTATCACCCTCTACTATAAAGAGTTCGTTTTTCTCCGCTTTCCTACCTGTACATACACTCAATTTTCCTACTAGATTGTAGCTCTCAATACTATTCTTTTGTCTGGTTATCTCCTTAGCCTTTCTAGCAGCCTCACGCACCTTGTATGCGTCCTTTCCTTTCTTTACCGCTAGCTCCAGTATACTCTTGTGCTTAGGGTCATCAAAAAATCTCACTAGCTCGGTGTACACAATATTCTCCACCTCAGCTTTTGCCTCTGGATTACCTAGCTTCGTCTTGGTCTGACCCTCAAATTGTATATTCCTCATCTTGATTGCCAGTACCACAGTCAATCCCTCACGATAATCCTCTCCCATAGGCACTATGTCCTTTTCCTTGAGTATCCCCATACGCTTTGCACATTCATTAAATGCCTTGGTAATTGCTACTTTCAATCCATTCTCATGCGTACCACCCTCCGTAGTAGGTATGTTGTTTACATAACTAAATATGTTCTCCACATAATTACCAGTGTACTGCATTGCACAAGATAACTCCACTATGTCACTCTTACCCTCAATGTAGATAGGTTGCTTTTGCTCAATACTCTTTCCTTCGTTTAGATATACCACAAAGTCCTTTAGTCCACCCTCATAATAGAATACCTGCTGATACGCCACTCCATCCGTGAGTTTTCTCTCATCCGTTAGCACTATCTTGATACCCTTATTCAAGAATGCCAATTCTCTCAGCCTTTTTTCTACTACCTCTAGACTAAATGTAATATCCTCAAATACTCTATCGTCAGGCAAAAATCTTACACTAGAGCCACTACGCTTTGTCTTGCCTACTTGCTTTAATGGTGCCACAGGCACTCCACTAGTAATCTTGCCCTTTTTGTTTTCCTTTGATTCAAATTGCATCTCATACTCATATCCATCACGGAATACACTTACAGTTAGCCACCTAGACAACGCATTCGCTACAGACGCACCTACACCATGCAATCCACCAGAAAAACCATAGTTGTTGTTGTTAAATTTACCACCTGCATGCAGTTGTGTGAATACTACCTCTACTCCACTAACCTTCATGGTAGGATGAATGTCTACTGGAATACCACGACCATCATCATCTACCTGCACACTACCATCCTCGTGCAAAATTACATTGATAGTACTACCATGACCATTAGCCAATTCATCCATAGAATTGTCCACAATCTCCCACAACAAATGATGCAGTCCCTTTGTACCCGTTGTACCAATGTACATACCAGGACGCAACCTAACTGCATCCAACCCTTCCAATACCATTATATCTTTACTGTCATAACTCTTAGCCAAATCTATTTGCCTCCATTATAGTTTTATACCCCTATTTTATCACACTTTTTCAAAAAAGCCCAAAGATTTTGCACATTTTCTCAAATATTTTTTCAATTTTTGCCATAAAATAACCCAAAAAGCGAGGTTTGCACTATGAAAACTATAATTTTAACAGGCGGTGGTACCGCCGGACACATCCTACCCAATATCGCCCTACTCCCACATTTGAGAGAGAATTTTGACCAAATTATATACATTGGCAGTCCAGATAGTATGGAGCAAAATCTACTTTCCAATTATCCTTTCGTTCAATTTTTACCTATTACTACTACCAAATTTCGCCGTAGTTTGTCCGCATCCAATTTGCTAATTCCCTTCAAATTGTACCGCGGTTACCGCCAAGCCCTAGATATCATTCGCGCTAATCAACCTAGCGTGATATTTAGTAAAGGCGGTTATGTCTCACTCCCCGTCATCCTAGCAGGCAAAAAATGTAATATTCCTATGCTCGCCCACGAAAGCGACCTTTCCCCAGGTCTCACTCATCGACTCACCCGCAAGTATTTTCAAAATATATTCACTACATTCCGCGATACTGCCAATAAACTACCTAATGGCGTTTTCTCAGGTTCCCCATTCGGAGACATTCTCCATGGTGACAAACAACTCGCCCGCAGGCTCTGGAATCTAGACATCAATATGCCCGTTTTGACAGTAATAGGTGGTAGCCTAGGCTCTACCACACTAAACAAAATTATCCGTGAATGTATCCCCGAAATTACTCGTACACACCAAATATTACACTTGACCGGCAAAGGTAAATCCAACAAAAATATTACCCACCCACACTATCACCAAGTAGAATTTACCACCCGTATGTCCGAGATACTCAGCATTACTGACCTATGTATCACCCGCGGTGGCTCCAATGCTATCCACGAATTACTAGCCCTACGCATACCTATGCTGATTATCCCTCTATCCCGCGGTTCCCGCGGTGACCAAGTTCAAAATGCCCAATATTTCTCCTCACACGGTTATGCCCTATATCTTACAGAAAAACACTTAGACAAAACCACTTTTATTAGTAAATGGAGAGAATTACTCGACAAACAAAACCTCATCCGTAGCACCACCCATAATGCTACCCCCACCGATGCCACCACACGCATAGCCACAGCACTCATACGCACAGCCAATAATCCACCAAAATAACCCACACACCACAAAATATATTTTATACAAAATATAATAATTTTTACCTTAACCTGCATTCTATTATTGCAGATTTCCCCCAAGAGCCTCGCTCTTGCATATAACCCACCGAAGATGGATTTCACTTACCTTTAGGCAG
>JAFVZD010000057.1 GCA_017508345.1 Clostridia bacterium
ATGTTACCTGGGCAGTGGTGAAATCATACCTTTCCACGGATGGGGGTTAATTGTATGGGGCATATTCATAGTGGCTATGGCAATACTATTTATATGTTCATACAAGTACCAAGAAAAAATCGAAGACTTTTTGGGGAAATTGGCTAACAAGTTTAAATCCAAAAAAGGCAAAATCAAGCCTGTTGTGACTGAGAATTTGAGCGAAATCAATTATCAAAAAACCGACACAACGAATACAGATGATTATCCTTCCATAAAAAATATAATGGATAGAGTAGATGACAATAAGTAAAACGCATTAGTAATCTAATGCGTTTTTGCTTTGTATGTAACACTATTTACATTGAACCTTAAATAAGTTCACAATATAACCCACAACACCTGAGATTGTTATATTCAATATCATTACACTAGGTACCAACCACTGTACTATATAAGCAGGATCATTGAATGTAGGCATTCCCAAGAACAAATTCAATGCAATCACAAATGTTATCATAATTAGTGTAAGTAATAACCTATAGAAAAAGTCTGACTTCCACGAAACACTCTCACGCAACACTATCTTTTGTAGATTAGGTACACTAAATGTGAGCATTAATCCAACATAAGCACAAATTAGTACGGCTGATACAATGAATACCACATTAGCACTGCCATTCTCTGGTGTGAGAATATTCATTGAGTCAAAACACCAATACAATCCTCCCAACTCCAAACACATTAACACAAACATAATAAATGTACGAATTAAGTTGAATTTGTTGATCAGCATATAACTTTTGTCAATTTGCATAGATTTATCTTGTTTTACATAAGGCTTGATAGTTATGCTATCTTGTGCAATGTGTGAATATCCTGTCTTTTTACTATCAATCATTTTTGCGACTTGAATATCTTGTACATTCTTATCTTCCACAAACTTAGTATTGCATTTTAGCTCTGCACAACCATCATATTTCCTATTCAACTCATCCAATCGTTGTTGATTGTTTACGCTATTGTGTGACTTGGTACCCGCGGTAGCAGTATTTACCGTTTTGGCAGTAGTGAGAATATTTGCCAAAGTCATAGAATACGCACTCTTGCGTTGTGGCTTCTCTGTAGTATCCACCAATTGAGTATCATTTGTATTCATATTATCCGCAGGAATTTCTATTTTTGATTGGGGTAGAGGAGTGGTTGTGTGATTCAATTCAGCATCCAATTCTCCCAAAATATTCTTGTAATCTATATCTCGAGAAGTTTGACTAGTGTATTCCACAGTGGTTTCTCTATTACTGGTAGATACAAATCTATCCCTATTTTCCATTCTATTGGGCAATGGCGGTGGCGTCATACGCGGAGTAGGACGATCCTCCTGTTGTATAGTAGAGTGTGTGTCCAGAGTAGACAATGTAGGTGTATCCTCAACTTCTATAGTTTTTTGCATCTTGTATTCAGAATAATTATTTTTTGGCTCTACATAAGCACGCATTTTTTGGCTAAAACTCTTGTGTTTGTTGTTGCTTGTAGAAGGTTTGTATTCAGCAAATTTTTGTGTTGATTGCGGTGTAATTTCATTATCTAGTGGAGTATTTACCTCTGTCTCAGTTTGCACTACTGGTTCAGTAGTAGATTGTATCTCTATTCCCTCATCATTAGCTTCATTCAACAATTTGTCTATATCAATAGGGGTAAAATCCTGCTCCGTGTCAACTGCTATTGATAAAGTTTCTTCCGCTTCCTCCACACTAGGCTCATCATCTACATCATCCTCATCTACACAGTCCTCAACCAGTATATCTTCCTCAACCTCTTCCACTACACTTGTTGTATCCACCGTACTATCATCCTCATCATCAGTAGGGATATTCCCCGACATTATACTCTGGATCTCTGCAGAATGCAATTTTAATTGCGTGAGTCCCAACTCTGTAATAGTATAGTAATGTCTACGACCTCCCATCTCACTATCCTTCCAATACGATGATATCAATCCGCGTTTTTCCAGCCTATTTAAGCCACTATATAGACTAGGTTGCTTCACATCAATCGCACCATTGGTAACATCGGACACATATTTAACAATTTCCAAACCATACTTGCTAGAATCTTTTAGTGCTTGCAAAAGCATTAGATTGATACTACCTATCTGCATAATCATAAATATTTGCCCTCCGCATATCTATTTAAGTGTGTATATTATAATATACAAATGTTTTTTTGTCAACTTTATGAGGGGTATACATTTAGTCTAATTTATCGACAAAATTATTTAATTTAATTATGCAAAATCAGTTGATAAATAACAAAATCAATGCTAAAATTAATACAGAGGTAGAGTATGATTCAATTAGATGTATTAATCAGGACAAAGCGAAAAAGTGTAGCTATCACAGTTACCCCCGAGGGACACATTGTAGTGCGAGCACCTACAAATTGTCCTATGAGTTTTATACAAAATGTCCTAGA
>JAFVZD010000058.1 GCA_017508345.1 Clostridia bacterium
CCACCTGTATAACGAGATTGCAATTCGTCTTGCAAACGAACTACCTCAAAAATATCATCGGTATATTCTACTGGGATTTGGGTAGAGTTGGTATAGTATGGTTCTTTGTCACCGGCAACAATGATGTCTGGGAATCTAGCCTTGTCTAGTCTAGCGAGTCTAGGGGCTGTACCTTCGGCAGGAGTAGCCTCTAGGTTGTACTGGTTACCAGTCTCTACCTGATATTCTACCATTTTGTCACGGAGGTAGTCCATAATCTCTATAGCGAATGCTTGACCTTCCTCTGAGGTAATAGGCTTGCCCATAAAGTTGAGTAATGCCTCGTGCATACCTACAATACCTATGGTATTAAAGTGGTTTGCCCAATATTTACCAGTACGGTCTTTTACTGTTTGTAGGTAAAACTTTGAGTATGGATACAGTCCGTTTTCTGTTTGTTCCTCCACGATACGGCGTTTGATTTCTAGTGAATTCTTGGCGATATCAGCTAGTTTACCAACACGCTCTAGGAATTCCTCTTTTGTATTGGATAGATATCCTATGCGAGGCAAGTTGATAGTAACTACACCGATAGAACCAGTGAGTGGACTACTACCGAATAATCCGCCACCACGCTTGCGTAGCTCTTTGACATTTAGTCTCAATCTACAACACATAGATACCGCATCCTCAGGGCTGAGGTCACTATTCACATAGTTTGCAAAATATGGTGTACCATACTTGCATGTCATATCCATAATAGCGTCCATAACAGGGGTATTCCAGTCCAATTCTTTGGTAACATTAATGGTAGGGATTGGGAAAGTAAATATACGACCATTGCTATCACCACGGGTCATTACCTCACAAAAAGCAAGGTTAAACATATCCATTTCTTTTTGGAATTCGCCATAAGTCTTGTCTTGTGGCACACCACCTATGATTACAGGATTATCCTTTAGCAATCTAGGTACCTTGATATCTAGCGTGATATTACTGAATGGACATTGGAAACCTACACGAGTAGCCACATTCATATTGAATACAAAGCCTTGGAGGGCTTGAACTACTTCTTCGTATGATAGATTGTCATAGTAGATGAATGGAGCACAATATGTGTCAAAACTACTCCATGCCTGAGCACCAGCAGTCTCACCCTGTAGGGTAAATGTTGCGTTGGTAATCTGTCCCAAGAAGCTACGCAAGTGCTTGGCTGGGGAACTACTAATCTTGCCCTCTACACCTGTAAATCCCATTGTGAGGATTTGATTGAGGTCCCAACCTACACAATATGCACCAAAGAATCCGAGGTCATGTACATGGATATCACCACTTAGGTGAGCCTCACGCACCTCTACTGGATAAACTTCGTTTAACCAATAATTCTTGGTAAACTCTTCTCTAACATAGTTATTTAGTCCTGCTACACTGCGTTGCATATTACTATTCTCACGAGTACGCCAGTCTGTGTCATCAATATATCTTCCAAACAAATCTATTGTAGCACCTATTAGAGCGTTATTCTCTCTAGCACTCTTACGCTTCTCTCTATATAATATATAAGCCTTGGCGGTCTGAGAGTGTCTATTCTCTATTAGAGTGTATTCTACCATATCTTGAATTTGCTCTACAGTAGGTGTCTTGTCTGCAAGTTTCTTTAGCAATGCCTCCTCTACTTGATCTGCTAGTTTGCATGCAGTATCATAATTACTACCATTGCAAGCAACCGCTGCCTTGAATATAGCATCTGCAATTTTCTTTTTGTTGAATTCTTGATATGTTCCGTCGCGTTTTAAAACCAAACGAGTCATTTTCTTTTGTCTCCTTTATTTTTTGTATACATATATTATACTCAAACACTATATATTGTGTCAACTAAATAACGCAAAATACTATATATTGTGTATTTTTGTATCTTTTGCACAAAAATGACATTTTTCGACAAGAGTACAAAATTCAAAAATTTTTATAAATATTCAAATATTTTGCGAGTTGTACAAGTTTAAAATATGGTAATTTTATAAAAATTCAAAAGCAATGAATAGTAAGGAATGGAAAAAAGTTTTCCACAAAATTAATTTGTTGGTAAAAAAATTGAAAAAAATAAAAAAAGACACAAGTTGTGTCTTATAAAAAATTAGTCAGCAAAGATTTTTTGCAATTCTTCTTCATCATCTTGGTTTGTAGTTGCAGGGGTATCTATTGGTGTATTTTCTTTCTGGGCTTTGCGTTTGTTTTTGCGTTGAATTGCTTTTAGTTTTTTGGCAGTGCGTTTGATGTCATTATTAGGTGTATCTCTGCCTATGGCCTTGAGAATATTAGGCAACTCTGCCATAGTAGTTTGGTACCCCACACGAATCATATCTTCCACATTGTCCAATTTGAATTGGCTATATTGAGTCAAGTCCATTTTGACAATATAATCAGAGTAGACATATCCGTTAACTGAGTTTGATTTCATTAGTATTCGCAAAGATGCCTTGAGCAAATCTAGCAATTTGGTACTATCTGTACCATAACCGCGTGTAGGATTTAGGTCAAAAGCGATTACGACATCTGCCCCCATATCTCTAACAACATCAGCAGGGATGTTATTCCTGAGTCCACCATCATACAAACGATACTGGCCACGGTCTACTGGATTAAATATCATAGGTACTGCACAACTACCCGCGATTGCAGTATCCAATTCACCAGTGGTCAATCTGACTTCTTCGCCTGTAATAATATCTACCGCCACCGCCGTAAAAGGGATGCGTAGGTCTTCAAAATTCTTGTTGTCTAATGCCTCGCGTATTACAGCGCGTAGTTTGTCTGTCTTGCTAGGCATATATTTAATCTTGCTAGTACGAATATCCTTGACACGCAGATTCTTGGCAATATTGATCATTTGGTCTATACTTAGGTCGCTACAATACACTGCGCCCATTAGTGAACCAACACTAGTACCGGCAACATAATCAAAATGGATATTGGCCTCTTTGAGTGCCTGAAAAACTCCTATATATGCTACACCACGCGTACCTCCACCGCTAAGGGCTAAACCTAGTTTGAGCGGAGATTGCTGTGTTTTGTTTTTGCTTTTACCAAATATCCTACCGAACCAACCAAAAAATCCCATAATTCACCTCTAAATAAAATATACTATATAATATCATAAAATGATAAAAATGAAAACAAAAAAGAGAGAAAAACTCTCTTTTTTTGTTAGTAATTACATATCCTGATTAGCTTTGTATTGCTCAATAGCTTTTTGGATATCAGCAATGTCGCTCTTTAGATCTCTATTTAGGCCAACCAAAATAGTGTTGGTTTTTTCCAAGATTGGGAATCTGTCTTTGTTTGCGTTCATAACATCTTCGCAGTGTTGAACAGATAGACGCAATCCGTCTAGCAAGTCTAGATCCTCAGATAATTTCTTAGCCTTTTCCTCATCGATGTCAACATAGTTGTTTACACCATATAAGATAACCTTTTTGCGTGCTACCACAGCCTCGCGTCTACGGAGTTTCTCTTGGTCTTTTTCTAGAGTCTTTTGTACACGAGCTAGTGGCAAGTACTCTTTGCGGTTAGCCTTGAGATCTTTTTCGTTTGCCTTGAGTCTCTCTTGGAGTACAGCTAGTCTATTCTCTAATTGTTCCAAAGTCACATCAGAAATAATTGTCTTGGTAACTACAACAGTCTCTGCTGGAGCTACTACTGGCTCAGCCTCAACTGCAGGAGTCTCTGTCTCAACAGCAGGAGTAGTTTCCTCTGGTTGCTCCTCAGTCTCAACAGCCTCCACAATAGTATCCTCTGTAGTAGATGTAGCAGAAATAGTCTCATCCTCTGCGATTGGCTCAACAACCTCAGCAGTCTCTACTGTCTCGGTCTCTTCCTCTACAGGAAGCTCCAATTCCTCAACAACTACCTCAGTCTCCTCTACTATAGCATCAGCCTCCTCTACTGGAGTCTCGTCAACTAATGTTTCCTCAGGTTGCTCATCAGCCTCAACCTCGAGTGCACCGGTTTCATCGCCTGCGTTATAGTATTGAGCGATAGCGTACTCATTAACCTCATCAATCAATTTGTTGATGTCTTCTGCGTCATTGTTCTCATCAATGTTGTAAAGGTTGTCAAAGTCCTCAAACTCTTGTCTACGGCGGTTGATAGCCTCTTCTCTATCGCTAGTGAAGTCTTTTTGCTCAAAGTCCTCAAACTCATCATCCATACCTTTGCCACCAGCCAACAAGTCCTCTTGCTCACGCTCAACTAATTCGTCATCCCATGCGGTAGTAGTTGTGGTAGTCTTGGTAGCGGTGTCAGTAAATTCATCATCATCCTCATAAGCTGTGATGGTAGGTGTAGCAGGTGCACTAGTGGTAGTGTCACTCACTGCAATTGTTTGATTACGCTTGTCATCTTTTACATTTCTACGAAAGAATATACCTCTCGTATTAGGTGCTATGATAGACAATAATAGGTCTACGACAAATACGAATGCCAAAGCAATTACTATCAAGCCAGCGATAATGGCTAGCAAACCTAGGAATCCTTGTGGCAAATTAGCACCGATTAGTCCAAAAAATAATTCCATATATTCTCTTCTCCTTAGATTTTTTACTAAAATAAACTCTGTAATAGAGTAATGGTGGAAGCGACGGGAATCGAACCCGTGTCCAAATAGTGATACAATGACCTTACTACATGTTTAGTCAATTTTGGGGGATCAATAATATCATATAAATTGACAAACGGATATTATCTAGCCTATTGTACTCATCTAGTCTTAGGCAATACTAGATAAGGGCAATCTAGTGGTTGACGCCCAATATACAGCCTAGTTGCCAATTACTGAATATTGAACGAGTCAAAATAAACTTGACCAATTAATTAGGCATATGCTGCAGCGAAACCGCTAGGCATAACCATTGCATTTGTGTTTGCATTTATATTTAGGTATCGTTGTTGATGCAGACGAATCCTGCAACATGCTAGTCAATGCTCTCTACTACCTGTCAAAACCTGTACGCCCCCATAATAGAGGGATGCTAGGTCATTATCTAGTCTCACGCATTACATCTCGCTCAATATCGCGTTTTTTGATAGACTCACGCTTGTCATGTAATTGTTTACCTCTACAAAGAGCAATCTCTACCTTGACTAGTTGTCTATCAAAGTAAAGTTTGAGCGGTACCACAGTGAGTCCCTTTTGGGAAACTTTGCCTATAAGGTAATCCAACTCGCGTTTGTTTAGCAACAATTTGCGTGAGCGTCTCTCATCAAGTTTGTCAATATTGGCATAAGGATAATCCTTGATGTACATATTAGAAATATATGCCTCACCATCGCGAAAGTACACAAAACTCTCATTGATGGATACAGAATTAGCCCTAATGGACTTGACCTCTGCACCATGCAAGACAATACCGGCCTGAAATTTATCTAATATGAAATACTCGAATTGAGCGCGTTTGTTAGTAGTAATAGTCTTCATTGCTACCTCTATATTATATCATAATTTTAATTATTTTTCAATACCTCTTCTTAAAAAAACTATACTTTTGCAAAGTTTTTTTGATTTTGTGGTAATAGAAGGGATTTTTGCAGTGAAAAATTAGAGTTTTTTCACCATTTCGAAAGTAATTTGGCGTTTCATTAGGTTGCATTCAATCACGCGAATCCTAACTGAGTCACCCAATTGATAGGAGTGACGCGAACCTGAGAGTTTGTATTGTTTCTCGAATAGCAAGTAGTTGTCCTCAGGGAGTTTGTCCATAGGGCACAAACCTTCTATGGTATTGGGTAGTGCTACAAATACACCAAAGTTGGTAACACCTGTAACAATACCATCAAATTCTTCGAACATGTGTTGTTGCATATATTCAGTCTTTTTTAGGTCATCCACTTCGCGCTCGGCTACCTCGGCTAATTTTTCTCTCTCACTAGATTGTAGGCAAGCCTCATCCACCCACTCATCCAAGTATGCTAGCCAATCACGAGTAGGCTCGCGTAATACAATGGATTTGATGATGCGGTGGATTGCTAGATCGGGATAACGCCTAATTGGTGAAGTAAAGTGGCAGTAGTATGTAGCTGCGATACCGAAGTGACCTAGGTTCTTGCTAGCATATCTGGCCTTTTGCAGACTACGCAACATTACTTGGTTGACGAGTGAAGCATATTTTTCGCCCTCGATTTGGGTTAATAATAGTTGCAAATCTTTTGGTTTTACCTTTTCTGGCGTGGAGTTGATTTTGAGTTTTAGGTCTTGGATAAAGGTAAAGAACTCAAACATTTTTTGAGCATCGGGTTGCTCATGTACACGATACAAGAAAGGTATCTCACGCATACACATAGCCTCGGCTACTGTTTCGTTAGCTAGTAACATAAAGGACTCTATTATCATATGTGCGGTGTTGCGTTCAAACAATTTTACATCCAGCACATGTCCCATCTCATCCATTACAAATTTGCATTCTGGCAAATCAAATTCTAGTGCTCCACGGCGTTTGCGTTTTTCCAAAAGAATATAGTGTAATTCTTCCATCAATTTGAATTGTGGCACTAGATCGGCGTATTTTGCACACACCTCAGGATCATCCTGTAGTATAGCGTACACATTCTTGTATGTCATTTGCTCACGAGAGCGAATCACACCTTCACAAATCTTGTAGTCAATCACATCACCTTGGTCGTTTACTGTCATTACAACAGATAATGTGAGACGCTCTACCTTGGGGTTGAGTGAACATATACCATTGGACAATTCTCTAGGTAACATAGGATAAACGAGGTCAGGAAAGTACACACTGGTGGCGCGTTTGTAAGCCTCTTGGTCTAGCATTGAGCCTGGACGAACATAGTGGGCTACATCTGCAATATGTACACCTAGAGTATATGTACCATCAGGATTTTTTGTGAGACCGATAGCATCATCTATATCACGAGTATCTTCGCCGTCAATAGTCAAGATGTCTTGGTCAGTAAAGTCTACTCTACCTATTTTGTCTTTTGCACTAATTGCAGTAGGCATAGTAGCAGCCTCGGCTAGCACCTCAGGCTCAAACTCCTCATATAGGTTGTTATTTCTAATGATGGATAGCATAGCGAGTGCAGGGGTATCATCGTGACCAAGTACCTCTACGATATCGCCCTGGGGATTCTTGTCACCGGCACCATAGGAGCGAATACGGCAAACTACTTTGTCGCCATCGTTAGCATGCATCTTGTGTGCATTACGAACTAAAATATCGCACCAAAAGTGAGCGTCATCTGGCTTAACAAAAGCTAAATGAGGCTTGACAATCTCTAGTCTACCCACGATATTTTGGTTACTACGCTGTAATACGCGTATTACTTCGCCCTCAAATTGCTCACCTTTTTGCTTAATCTTGATGAGTACGATATCGCGGTGTAGTGCTGACTTGAGGTTGCAATGTGGAATAAATACATCGGGATGTTCTTCGTCCAATTTGCAGAAAGCAAAACCGCGAGCATTACCTACTAATCTACCAGTCTTGTAACCTAGTGTAGATGCTAGAGCGAGTTTATTCTGCACACCTACTTGGACTAAAATGCCTTGGTTAATCATATTGGTGACTATAACATACGCGTCTGTGTATGGTACATCTAGCCCCGCACTAATAGCCTTAGCGATATCCGCATGGATATGGTAATCTAAGGCTTTTTGTTTGATAAAATCAATATATTGTTGCATAAAAACCTACTTTTTTTCTAAAAATCAAAACAAAAAGGGGATAAGAAAACAGCCCTTCCCCTTTTAAAAATACCATTATGCAGCGAATGGATTAACAATCTGCATAGAGATAAAGTATAGCAATGTCAATACCACCATAACGATAGCAAGGATGATGGTAGCTTTTCTCAATCTACCCTCTTTGTTCTTGCCTTTGTTCTGAGCAAAATAAGTCTCGGTAGCACCGCTAACAGCATTCAAACCACCGCTACTATTACTCTCCTGGAACAATACTAGTAGTATCATAGCAATAGCACCAACACCGATCAGAGCCAAGCAGATATACTGGAATACTGGTAGAAATGAAGTAACCCAATCTGGTAATGGATTGTTGGCTGCCAATAATGAAACAAAATTATTAAACATAAGTCCTCCGTATAAATGTCAAAATCTAGTGTGAAATATTTTAGCACAAAAACTTGATTATATCAAGCATTTTTTGCTATTTTATAAAAATATTATATGGTAATATATAGAATGGCTACCACAAAACATAGTACGGCAAGCAGTAATATACCCCAATTGATAGGTTTCTCTGCATGTTTTTTGCCAACAGACAGGGCTTTGCTAAGGAACAGGAAGCCCAATAAGAAAGCAACTGCTATGATAATACCCTTGGTAGTAGGTGCTACTTGTCTAAACAATGTGTTGAGTAAGTCATTCCAAAAATCGGCTAAAAGAGCAAACATAATAAACATCCTTTGTTAATTTTCAATAATAATACTACAAAAACATACAAAAGTCAAGTTAGTCTTTTAGTAAAATGGATTCCCCGGTCATATCTTGAGGGATGTCGATATCCATATAGTCTAGGATGGTAGGAGCAAAACTATCTAGGGTGTATGTGCCTGGTAGTAGGTCTACATTCATATCGGTAACAATGAAGGGAACGGGGTTTGTGGTATGAGTAGTGGTATGGTCACCACCCTCATCCTCGATATTACCGTGATCGGCAAGTATCATACATGTATAACCATTTTGAATAGCTGCGGAAACTACCTGTTGAAGACAAGAATCTAAGATTTGGAGTGTTTGCACACAGGCATCCATATCACCGGTATGACCAATCATATCGCAATTACTGTAATTGACTAATATAAAGTCGTATTGTGATTGCCATAATGTGGATACTAACTTTGAGGTAATCTCGGGTGCTCGCATAGGTGGATATTCGGCAAAGTTATCCACATTTTTGCTCTCAATCAATATTCTATCTTCACCCGGATATTTTACCTCTACACCACCATTAAAGTAGTATGTGACATGTGCGTATTTGGTAGTCTCTGCCAATTTGAGTTGTTTGAGACCTGCACGGGACAATACCTGAGATAATGTGTTGGTGGGAATAATCTCGTTGAATAGGATATCTATGTTGGGTTGCTTTTTGTCATACTCGCACATAGATGATATATGTAGCTTTGGCATTTTACCACGCTTGAAATGTGGAAACTTGGTAGCGGCAAATGCTTGGCTCAATTGACGCATTCTGTCAGGGCGAAAATTGAAGAATAGTACTTCGTCGAGATTGGACATACCAAAGTATCCACTCATAACAAAACCTGGGCAATACTCATCACTAGTGTTGGTAAAATATACTTTGTCTAGTGCATCAGAGAATGAATTGGCACGGTGGTCACCCTCAGCATAGCAAAATAGATTGAATGCTGATTGCGTACGAGAATATCTACTCTCTCTATCCATTGCATAGAATCTACCTATAAGTGTGGCTATGCGACCTACACCTAGGCTAGATAAATGGTCTTGGAGCGATTGCATATATTCTCTACCTGAGTGGATAGGTGTATCACGACCATCCAATATGCAGTGTACAAATATTTTGGTGATACCATTATTAGCCAACACATCTAGTATTGCCAGCAAGTGTGATAGGTCACTATGCACTCCACCATGAGACACCATACCTATTAGGTGGATGGTGGAATTATTCTTTTTTGCACGAGCGATGATATTGACCAAAACGGGGTTATTAGCGAATTCACCACTAGATATGGATTTGTTGATACGCATCAGGTCTTGGTGTAGGACTCTACCAGCACCGAGGGTTAGGTGTCCTACCTCGCTATTACCCATTTGGTTGAGTGGGAGTCCTACATACTCTCCGCTGGCTTGGAGAGATGTATGTGGGTATTTTCGCAACATACTTTGGTAAAATGGCATTTTGGCTAAATGCACAGGGTTTTTTTGTTTTGCTTTGCGTATACCAAAGCCGTCTAGAATAATACCTAAGACGGGTTTTTTCGTTTTCATAATTACTCCATTTTTTTATTTTGTGGAATTTGCTATATCCACAAAGGATACAGCATCCAAGCTAGCACCACCGATCAAGGCACCATCTACACAAGGTATTGCTAAGATTTCGGCAGAATTCTTGGTATTGACACTACCACCATATAACACAGGGAGACTGATACCATACTTTTGGACAATGTAGCCTTTGATATAGCCAATAGTCTCCTGTATATCTAGGATGGTAGGCGTCTTGCCAGTACCTATTGCCCAAACAGGCTCATAGGCAATTATAATTTGAGAAAGTTCGCTAGTAGGGACATCTATGAATGCACTATCAATCTGTTGTGCTAGCACATCAAGTGTAGAATGCTCCTCAAATTGTTGCAAGGTTTCTCCGATACATAGTAGTGGTGTAATTTTATTCTGTAACAATCTTAGTATTTTTTGATTTATCTGGGCATTGGTTTCGCCAAATATGTGTCTGCGTTCACTATGCCCCACTAGACAAAATTGAATATTGCTGTCTGTAAGATTGGTGGCACTAATCTCTCCTGTGTATGCACCAGAGACAAATTCACTGACATTTTCTGCTCCTATCCATACATTGTAGTTGTATAGGGTATTCACTAATTCGTCCAAGTACACGAATGGTGCTGCTATACCAAATTGAACATTTGGGTTGCGTTGAATAGTCGCAAACTTGGCGACAAACTTACCCAATTCGGGTCTAGTCATAGACATTTTCCAGTTACCGATAATATATTTTTGCATAAAGTA
>JAFVZD010000059.1 GCA_017508345.1 Clostridia bacterium
CTATCACTATTTGCGTCGCCTTGTCAATACCCATAGCAATATCCACCATCATTTCTTGCGACATTTTACTCAATACATAATCAGCCAAATCCTGATTTTGCATTGGTTTACCTACACCTACCCTGACTCTGGCAAAATTGGTATAACCCAACATTGCTACAATATTACGCAAACCATTGTGCGTACCCGCACTACCAGAGTCTCTGAGTCTCACTACACCAGGCTTGACATCAATGTCATCCAAAATAACAATTATATCCTGCGGTTTTATTTTGTATAATTTCACTATAGCCCATACGCTCTCACCACTACTATTCATATAAGTTTGCGGTTTTATTAGCATTACCTTTTCATCTCCTATTTGCAATTCCACAAACTTTGCATTCTTCTTGGTCTTTTTGAATTCTACACCATATTGCTTGGCAATATTATCCACCACCTCAAAGCCTACATTATGCGGTGTATCCTTGTACTCATTACCAGGATTCCCTAATCCTACTATCAATTTCATAACTACCTCTTTACTACCCCTTTTTGAATATAACTAAATGGAAGCACCTCAGTCCCAGCTGGTATATCACTATCCTCTATCACACTATACTTCAATACACATCCTTCTCCAATCTTGCTATCCGTTATAATATTCCCAGTATAGAGTACCACATTATCCGCAATAATACTAGCCCCCTCAATAGTGTTGTTGCCATGCACTACTACACCCTCACCTATCACTACATCAGCATCTATATTTACAGAGGCTTTGTCCACAAAATGCACACCTTGTTGTACATGAAAGTCAAGTATTCGTTTTTTTAATACCTCGCCTATCTCCTCCATACTTTTCATATCTTTGGCGATACGGAATTCTTGCTCACTCACCATATTAGGATACACCGTACTATATACCTTGTCCACATTACGCAAATACTCTGTCACAAATATATATCCTCGTTCCAATTTACACACATTAAGTCTCTTAGTTTGTACATAGTCCAATATACTTAAGAATGTTTCTCTCCTAAATAGCGGAGTATCTGCCCAAAATACTGCAGTGTATTTTTTGTCACTCAAATATGGCTTCACAATATTGAGTACATCTACACCTTCTCTATAATCCAATTCCATTATTGGACAAGTATCAAATGCCATCTCTACCCATTGCTTGACCGTTTTACCCCAGATAGCAGTATCCCAACTCTTTTCTTTGCTACCGAAAGCATCATGGTGTTGCCTTAGCAGTATTACCCCCACATCATTATCAATTGGTTGTTTGTTGTAATGTCTAAACAAAGCATCCACTTCGTTCTCCATATTTATTTCTCTCTCCATCAATATTGCCATTTTATTTCTTTAACCTCCTTTTTGCAAAAAAATCCACCAGTAATTTGGCACACTCATCCTCTAGTACGCCACCGCACACATTCGCTCTGTGATTAAATCTAGTGTCTTGTGGCAAATTATACAGAGTCCCACAACAACCCGCCTTTGGGTCATATGCACCAAATACAATCCTACCTACTCTAGCATTAATACATGCCCCCGCACACATTGGACATGGTTCCAATGTTACATACAATGTAGCATCATTTAATCTCCAGTCTCCCAATTTTTTCATAGCCTTTTGCAATGCTACGATTTCGGCATGTAATATTGTATTATTTTGCCTTACCTTTTTGTTGTAACCCCTAGCAATTATTTTATCTTGATATACTATCACCGCACCCACTGGCACTTCATTATATTTTAATGCAATTTCGGCTTGCTGTATCGCCTTTTGCATATATACTTCATCTTTATTAATATCTTGTCGCACTCTCCACCTCCAAATATATTAATTATAATCAATCTGACGCAAAAGTGCAAGCAATTTTTTTAAAACTAATTTATTTTGTTGCCATATTTCTCCCAATTTGTCAATTTGTATAGGATGCGAGTACTCATCCTTACCTACTTCTATGGTAAAACTGGGTATTCCATACTGCTTGATACACCAATCTTTGTATCCACCCACACTGCCACCTTGTCCTACCAGCATATATCCTGTCAGTTTGGACAATTCCACCGCTATCATCTTGTCCCTCAGTAGTTTTTCTTTGTCTTGCCCAAATTCATAATAAATCTCCTCGCCCTTGCTATGATAACTAATTGTAGCATCTGGCTTCACATGATTAGTTAACCTTA
>JAFVZD010000060.1 GCA_017508345.1 Clostridia bacterium
ATTATCCATAGCAGAATAATCCTCATATAGATGCGAATTGGATGTGGTTTCTACAAAAATTGAGTCATCTATTACCGCATTACCTGTGTTGATTGTGCCGATAATAGTATTGCCTACTGGTGTATGTGTACCCAAGGCAAGCATTATGCAGTCATGGATGTCACCCACTAGATGAAAAGTATATTTATCCATATTTTCACTTAAGTGGAATACTGCGTGTTTTTCCCCCAACTTTACTCCTAATATTAGTGGAAACATAGCAGGTGTGGGAGCCAAAAAATCCATAGTTAGTACGATAGTGCCTTGTCCTTGGAATGTAGCAATAGCACGCAAATTGGGGTAATAATTTCCCTGTGGTAAAATCAAGAATGTTCTGGTTAGCATAATTTACTCCTTATTCAAAATGTTATAATTAATATATTCTGCATATGTAGTGATTTGTACATAATTATAACAAAAGTAGTGGAATAAATGTAAACTATAATTGGTATAAAAAAGTAGTAATAAAACTAATTTTGGCGAAAGTGTACCTAACTAGCAAAGCCAAGAATATGATTTGCACAAACAAAAAACAGTGATAAGTGATATTACCGCTGTTTTTTGTAATTATTTTGGGTACTTGCGTACAAAGTAAAGTACTACGAGAGAGGCTTGGATAGGTATACCAATCAAGAAAATCAGCCATGGATTGTGTGCAGAAAAGTGCATATAGATACAGAATAACACACTCCAGTTGAGAATGGTATTGGCAATAATGCTGGTGAGTTTATTCTTGTACCTGCGATTACAATACATAACAATCAAGCAAGTGATAGGCACTCCCCATAAGAATGCTTGCCAATAGTTTTGGTCATAAAATATGTCTGCATAAACTACTATTACGGTCAGTACAGTCCACAGGGCACATACCACTAGGACTTGGAAAAGTACCTCTTTGATATTAGGCTTGCGGACATAACGCTGTTCGCTCTCGGTATGTGACTCCAATAGATATGTGAGAGGCACCTCAAAAATATTGGCAAGGGATTGTAATGTCTCTAGGTCGGGTAAGACTTCTCCTTTTTCCCAACGAGATATTGCCTTGTCTGAAAAATTCACTAATTTAGCTAAATCAATCTGTGTCATCTGCCTTTGTTTCCTGAGATAAACAATATTGGCAGGGACTATATTCCTTAAGTTTTCCATATCACTATTATACTACTAAAAAATCAAAATGTAAACTAAAAAACGGCAAAAAATTACATAATTCTCGCTGAGAGAGAATTAAAAAACACGAATTCTCTCTACGAGAAAACTGCGAATTGTGATAGAGAATTATAATGGTTAATTTCTCTTGATATTGTCGGTATATATATGTATAATGTATATAACTATTTGTCGAATAGTGTCGACAAATAGGCTTTGTACTAGAAAAATCAAACAGGAGTTATTATGAAAAGGAATACAGATGATAGAGTTTATTATGAGACAACACCTTCACAAGATGTAGTAATACTGCAATGCAAGTACACACTATTCAAGAGAATAGTGAATATTGTGAGTAGTATGGACACAAAGGAAAAGATTGACTGGGACATTATGGAGCAGGCTATGTACCTCACTATTGTTAGGAACGACTGTCTGAGATTGCGTTTTGTCAAAAAAGGCAAAAAATTGATGCAGTACTTTGACAAACCTAGTCCAGTAAAGATTGGTTACAAGAAATTTTATACCAAGCAAGACCAAGAGGATTGGATAAATCAAATCACAAAGAAGGCAATCAAGTACAAAAAAGGAGTGGTAATAGAGCCATATTTTGTAGAGACATATGACCACAAGTATATGGTACTACTCAAAGTATGTCACTTGATACTAGATATATATGGAATGAATGTAATATATAATGATTTATTCCAAGTATACAAGGCACTCAAGGAGAATACTGCTCTACCACCAGCACCGGGCAAGTACGAGGATGTAGTGAAGCGTGATTTGATTCGCAAGAATGACAGCAAGGCATTCATTCGTCATGCAGAGTTCTTTGAAAAATTATTAAAGAGCAAGCCAGAGCCTAGTTATGCAGGACTACACGGAGACAATAGTGAGATTTGGCGAAAACTAAAGCACAAGGGCAGGCGTAGTATGAAAATGTTCTTTATCAAGTGTGATACAAAAGGATATGTACACGACATTGACAAAGAAACAGTGGATAAGGTAATGAATTATGCACAAGCAAACGAGATGTCACCTACCAATGTATTATTCTATGCTATGTCACTGACAGCATCACTATTGAATGGTAAAGTCAATAATATGATTCCGCTAGAATTGTGCAACTGTAGGGGTACATTAAAGGAAAAGGGTTGCGCTGGTACCAAGGTACAGAGTCTAGGAAGATACACAAACATTAATTATGATGAGACATTTGAGCAAAACTTAAAGCGTTTTGCTAGTACACAAAACGAATTGTACAAACACTTGGACTTTCTTGATTCAGCATTTGAGATGATGTTGCACAAGATATATGGTTCATCCATGATGAGCACATATTATTCACTAACATACTCTTTTATACCATTTGCAAAGCCTGATAATATTAATTTCCAAATATATAGTAATGGAAAATGTGCGTTGCCTGCTTATGTAGGTCAACTATACGACATCAACACTGGTGAGATACAAGTAGCATACGATGTGCAGACAATGACACACACAGAGGCGGACATCAAGAAATTCCACACTTTGTATGTCAAGATATTGAACCTAGTGATGTCATGTCCACAAATTGTATTAGAAAAAATCGAGGTAAAATAATATGAAATACAAGACAGAACGCGAATTGAATCAAGATACATTGCTAAAAGATGGTGATTACACCACCAATAGAGATGTAGTAGAGAGAATAGCGAGATATATCCCAGACAGGCAGGTATTGGCTGACCTAGATGAATACAAGAACATTAGGTATTATACCGCTCTAGACATATATAAACAAGTAAGTGCGATAGGTAGCGGACTAATGGATATGGGACTAGAGGGCAAGCATATAGCCATTTGTGCTGACAACAGTGTGAGATATATTTTGTGTGATATTGCAGTATCTGGAGTGGGTGTGGTGACACCTATTGACCGTGAGGCTACACCAGAACTCATGACTACCCTACTAAATAAAATTGATGCTGATGCAGTTATTTGTAGTGCGGATTTGGTAGAAAAAATCACCGAAGTACAAAAAGATGTGGAAACATTACAAACTATTATCACTATTGACAAAAAGGTGGAGGGTTACACCAGTCTAGATGAAGTAATGGAACGCGGAC